>JAYSVE010000956.1:0-6159 GCA_043718725.1 Methylibium sp. | reverse complement strand
GCGTGATGTGGTTGAGCAAGGGGTTCGAAGCCAGCAGCGGCCGGCTGGGCCACGAGTTGGCCCAGTCCGTGTGCCCCACGGCGCGGGTCGGTGCCCTTTCGGGGCCGAGCTTTGCCCTTGAAGTCGCCCGTGGCCAACCCACCGCGCTGGTGGCCGCCAGCACCGACACCGGCCTGTGCCAGGAGGCGATTGCCGCACTGCACAGTGACAGCCTGCGCATCTACACCTCCGCCGACGTGGTCGGTGTCGAAGTGGGCGGTGCGGTGAAGAACGTGTTGGCCATCGCCACCGGCATTGCCGACGGGATGGCGCTGGGGTTGAACGCCCGCGCCGCGCTCATCACCCGCGGATTGGCCGAAATGACCCGCCTTGGCGTGTCTCTGGGGGCGCGAGCCGAAACCTTCATGGGCCTGAGCGGCCTGGGCGACCTGGTGCTCACGGCCACGGGCGACCTGTCGCGCAACCGCAAGGTCGGTTTGGCGCTGGCCCAGGGTTTGCCACTGGCGCAAATCCTGCGCGACCTGGGCCATGTCGCCGAGGGTGTTCACAGCGCCGAAATGGTGTTGCGGCGTGCCCAGGCTCAGGGCGTGGACATGCCGATCACGCAAGCCGTCGTGGCCGTGCTGGCCAATGATTGCACGCCGGCCCAGGCGCTCGAACAATTGATGGGTCGCGGCGCCCGGCCCGAGGCCGGATCGAGCGCGCCCTACTGCCCGCCGACATAGCCGTTCTGGCGCCACGCCTCGAACACGACGACGGCCACGGCGTTGCTCAGGTTCAAACTTCGCTGGCCCTCCTTCATCGGCAGGCGCACCAACTGAAGCGCGGCGAACGTGTTGCGGATCGGGTCGGGCAACCCGCGGGTTTCGGACCCGAACACCAGCCAGTCGCCGCTGTGCCAGGCGGTCTCGGAGAAACGGCGGCTGCCGCCGGTGGACATGGCAAACATGCGCTGCCGATCGGGCTGCGCGTCGTTCAGGAAGGCGTCCCAGCAGGCATGGCGTCGCACCGACGCATGCTCGTGGTAGTCCAGCCCGGCGCGCAGCAGCAACTTGTCGTCCATAGAAAAGCCGAGCGGCTCGACCAGATGCAGCGCGCAGCCCGTGTTGGCCGCCAGGCGGATCACGTTGCCGGTGTTGGGCGGAATTTCCGGGTGCACGAGAACGATGTTGAACATGGCGGCGCGATGCTGCGGCTGCACTGCTTGGGTCATTGATCCTGCGGGCGTGGCGTCCGGCCGACGACCCAGACCTGCACGTTTGCGGCACCGGCCTGCAGCAACACGCGCGCGGCTTCGGCCGCGGTCGCGCCGGTGGTCATCACGTCGTCAACCAACGCGACGCTGCGGCCGCGCAGCTCGCTCACGCGCAGCGGCTCCACCGCAAAGGCGCCGCGCACGTTGGCGGCGCGCTGTTCCCTGGGCAAGGCGATCTGGTGTGGGCTGTCCTTCACGCGCAGCAACAGCTTGGCGTCGGCCGGGCAGTGCAGGGCGCCGCCCACCCGACGCGCCAGCTCCCAGGCCTGGTTGTAGCCGCGCTCGCGCAGGCGTTGCGCGCTCAGCGGCATGGGCAACAGCAACGCGGGTTGCGGCACCGGATTGCGCTGGATCGATGCCAGCAGGCGCGCCGCCAGAACGGGCCCCAGGTCGAGCGCCGCATTGAACTTGAAGCGCGTGATCAAACCGTCCCACGGGTGGCCGTAGTCGACCGCCGCGACGCTGCCGGCAAACGGCGGTGGATTGGTGAGGCAGGCACCGCACAGCGCTGTCCCGGTCGGCACTTCGAGGGCGCAGCCCTGGCATCGCGGCGTGCTCGGGACAAAGCGTACAAGGCATTCGGCGCAGACCCGTTGCGACCCCCAGCCATGGCAAATCGCGCACAGGCTGGGCCACCGGTGTGATCTGAAGCGGCGGTTGAACAGCACCGCCTCAATATACTGCGCGCCCATGGCCACGAACGACAAAGACAGCGCGGCACGCGGCCTGGACACCGTGGCGGTGGACGCAGCGTTGCACCGCCTGGCGCGCGCCCCGCAGGCGCCTTGGTTGCACGGCGAGGTGGCGCGGCGCATGGCGCAGCGGCTGGAGATCATCCGGCTCAAGCCGGAACTGATTCTGGATTGGTGGAGCTTCGGCGGCGCGGGCGCAACCGTGTTGCGGCAGGCCTACCCCCAGGCGCGGCAGGTGCGGGTCGAGCCCACGCCTGCGCTGGTCGAACGCAGCGGACGCGAAGCCCGGCTCCCCTGGTGGTCGGCGCGGCGCTGGCGCGGTTGCGGCGCCGAGGTGCTGCTCGAATCGACGCCACTGCCCCAGGGCGTGCAGTTGGTGTGGGCCAACATGATGCTGCACGCGGTGGCGGACCCGCCGGCACTGTTCGACCGCTGGGAGCGGGCGTTGCGGGTCGATGGCTTCGTGATGTTCTCTTGTCTCGGCCCGGGAACCCTGCGCGAGTTGCGTGCGCTGTACCAGGCCTTCGGCTGGGGCCCGCCGACACAGGGCTTCATCGACATGCACGACCTGGGCGACATGCTGCTGCAAAGCGGCTTCGCCGACCCGGTGATGGACCAGGAAGTGCTGAGCCTGCAGTGGGACGACCCGCAGGCTGTGTTGACCGAAATTCACGCCCTGGGCGGCAACGCCGCGCCGCTGCGGTGGCCCGGGCTGCGCACCCCGCGTTGGCGCCGGCGGCTGCTGGCCGAACTGGAGAAGTTGCGCGGGCCCGACAGAAAAATCACCCTGAGTTTCGAGGTCGCCTATGGTCATGCCTTCAAGGCCGCACCCAGGCTGCGCCCGGGTGACAAGGCCATCGTCTCGCTCGACGACATGCGGTCGTTGGTGCGTTCGGCCCGCACCCGCGGCTGACCCCGTTCTTCGTGGGCTAAAATAATAGGCTTGGTCTGGATCAGGGTTTGGCATTGCCGCACTCACTCGACCGCTTGGCGACCAGATTTCGTTTGACGCATCGGCAACTCGGCAGTGTTTTCACCCACGACGACTGGAATGGCAGCTAGCATCCCCACCGGCCCGATGGAGGCCCCCGCGCCGATCTCGTTGCCTTTTGGCCGCGAGACCTGCAACCCCCTGTCGGGCGATCGGTCGATGCGCTGGTTGCTGAAAAAGAACTGCTCGCTGACCCCGGGACAGTCGCTCGGCGTGTTCGGCTTGGCTCTGGTCTTGGCCCTGGGCATTGCCGGTGGTTTTTGGATGGCGGGCGCGACCTTGGTCTTGCCGTTCGCCAGCGCGGAAGTGCTGGCGCTTGCGCTGGCCCTGCTGATCTACGCCCGACATGCCGCCGATCGCGAAGACATTTGCCTGGGCGGTCGAGCGTTGACGGTCGTGCATGTTCACGGCAATCGGGTCGAACAGGTCGAATTCCAGCCCGAGTGGGTGCTTGTTGAGCCCGAGCATGGGGACCGCTCGCTGATCGAGCTGTCCGGTCAGGGGCGCCGCATTGTCGTGGGGCGCTTCATACGACCCGAATACCGGCGTCAACTTGCGGATGAGCTTCGCTGGGCATTGCGCCGTTGGCATCCCGCCGTGGCGCCCGTGTCGCCTTGAGCCAAACGAACGACAAATGAACAACCTGAAACTGAAGTGGCAACCATGATGACGATGAAAGAACGCTGGCTCAAGTCGGCAACGCGGGCCAGTCAACTGGGACTGACGCTGGGTGCGGTGCTGGCAACCCAGGTCGCGCTGGCGGTGGGCAATCTGCCGGGCGGTCCGGCGGTCAACCAACTCGACCTGCACCCGCCGGTCACGCAGATCGCGGCGGATATGCGCTGGTTGCACTACTTCATGCTGTTCATCTGCACGGTCATTTTCCTGGCGGTCTTCGGCGTCATGTTCTATTCGATCTTCAAGCACCGCAAGTCCAAGGGCTTCAAGGCGGCCAATTTTCACGAGAGCATCAAGGTCGAGATCGCCTGGACGGTGGTGCCCTTCATCATCGTGATCCTGATGGCGCTGCCGGCCACCAAGGTGGTCGTGGCCATGAAGGACACCAGCGCGGCCGACCTGACCATCAAGACCACCGGCATGCAGTGGAAATGGGGCTACGACTACCTCAAGGGCGAAGGCGAAGGCATCGGTTTCGTCTCCACGCTCGACGTGAGCCATCGCGAAATGTCCAACGCCGGCAAGCCTGCCGGCGACAACTACCTGCTGAAGGTGGACAACCCGCTGGTCGTGCCGGTTGACAAGAAGGTCCGCATCATCACGACCGCCAACGATGTGATCCATGCCTTCATGGTGCCGGCCTTCGGCATCAAGCAGGACGCGATTCCCGGCTTTGTGCGCGACACCTGGTTCCGCGCCGAAAAGATCGGCGACTACTACGGCCAGTGCGCCGAGCTGTGCGGCAAGGAACACGCCTACATGCCGATCCACGTGAAGGTGGTCTCGCAGGCCGACTACAGCACATGGGTCCTGTCCAAGCTGAAGGAAATGTCCGCCGCGGCCGACGACCCGACCAAGGTCTGGGAGCTGGCCGCGCTGATGGAGCGTGGTGAAAAAATCTACAACGGCAATTGCGCCGCCTGCCACCAGCCCAGCGGCAAGGGCGCCGGGCCGATCAAGCCGCTCGACGGCAGCGCCATCGTCCTGAACGACCCCGCCAAGCAGATCCAGATCATGCTCAACGGCGCCAACAACGGTGCGATGCCGGCCTGGAAACAGTTGTCCGACACCGAGATCGCCGCGGTCATCACCTACACCAAGAATTCGTGGAGCAACAAGACCGGCAAGCTGATCCAGCCCGCCGAGATCGTTGCCGCCCGCAAGTAACACGCAGCATTGAATCAAGGAACCTCCATGAGTGCAGTTCTAGGCCACCACGGCGAGCATGCCCACGATCACGGGCATGACGATCATCACGGCGCCCCGAGCGGCTGGCGCCGCTGGGTGTTCGCGACCAACCACAAGGACATCGGCACGATGTACCTGTTGTTCTCGTTCACCATGTTGATGATCGGTGGCGTTCTCGCGCTGATGATCCGCGCCGAGCTGTTCCAGCCCGGCTTGCAGTTCGTCAACCCGCAGCTGTTCAACCAGTTGACCACGATGCACGGGCTGATCATGGTGTTCGGCGCCATCATGCCGGCCTTCGTGGGCTTTGCGAACTGGATGATCCCGCTGCAGATCGGCGCGGCCGACATGGCTTTCGCGCGCATGAACAACTTCAGTTTCTGGCTCGTCATTCCGGCCGCGATCACGATCGTCGCGTCGTTCTTCATGCCTGGCGGCGCACCCGCCGCGGGCTGGACGCTGTACGCACCGTTGACGCTGCAGATGGGGCCGTCGATGGATGCCGGCATCTTTGCGCTGCACATCCTGGGTGCCAGCTCGATCATGGGCTCGATCAACATCATCGTGACCATTTTGAACATGCGCGCGCCCGGCATGACGCTGATGAAGATGCCGCTGTTTTGCTGGACCTGGCTGATCACCGCGTTCTTGCTGATCGCCGTGATGCCGGTGCTCGCCGGCGCCATCACGATGACGCTGACCGACCGTCATTTCGGCACCCACTTCTTCAACCCCGCCGGCGGCGGCGACCCGGTGATGTACCAGCACATCTTCTGGTTCTTTGGCCACCCCGAGGTCTACATCATGATCCTGCCGGCCTTCGGCATCGTCAGCGCCATCGTCCCGGCTTTCGCGCGCAAGCCGCTGTTTGGCTACGCCTCGATGGTGTACGCCACCGCGTCAATCGCGATCCTGTCCTTCATCGTCTGGGCGCACCACATGTTCACCACCGGCATGCCGGTGACGGGGCAGTTGTTCTTCATGTACGCGACCATGCTGATCGCGGTGCCCACCGGTGTGAAGATCTTCAACTGGATCGCCACCATGTGGCGCGGCTCGATGACGTTCGAGACCCCGATGCTGTGGGCGGTGGGCTTCATCTTCGTGTTCACGATGGGGGGCTTCACGGGATTGATTCTGGCGATGGCGCCGGTCGACATCCAGTTGCAGGACACCTACTATGTCGTGGCGCACTTCCACTACGTGCTGGTGGCCGGCTCTTTGTACGGCATGTTCGGCGGCTATTACTACTGGGCCCCGAAATGGACCGGCGTGATGTACGACGAAACGCGCGGCAAGATCCACTTCTGGGGCTCGTTGATTTTCTTCAACGTCACCTTCTTCCCGATGCACTT
>JAYSVE010000955.1:0-2657 GCA_043718725.1 Methylibium sp. | reverse complement strand
GATGAAGGTGTGATTGAACAAGTCGAGCCGCGCCGCAACCTGCTGTTCCGTCAGGACGAATGGAAAACCAAGTCGTTCGCTGCCAACTTGGACCAGTTGCTGGTTCTGGTGGCCGCCGAACCGGTGTTCAGCGAATCGCAGTTGGCGCGTGCCTTGATCGCCGCCGAGGAGGCCGGCATTCCGGCGCGCATCCTATTGAACAAGACCGACCTCCCGTCGATTGGCGTCGCCCGTGAACGCTTGCGGCCCTACATGGCGATGGACGTGGACGTCCTGGAGGTGGCCTTGAAGACCCGCGCGGCCGAGGCCCGGTCATTGCTGCTGCCCTTGCTGGAGAACCAGGCCACACTCGTGCTTGGCCCCAGTGGCACGGGCAAGAGCACGCTGATCAACTTGCTCGCACCCAACGCTCGGGCGCAAGTGGGAGAAGTATCCCAGGCGCTCAACTCTGGGCGCCACACCACAACCAGCACCCAGTGGTATTGGCTGGACGATGGCCGGACCACCGGGTTGATCGACTCACCCGGTTTCCAGGAATTCGGCCTGCGCCAGGTTTCGACCCAGCAATTGAGCGCCTTGATGCCGGACCTGAAAGTCCACGCCACCGAGTGCAAGTTTTACAACTGCAGCCACCTCCATGAGCCGGGTTGCGGCGTCCGGGCAGCGCTGGAGCGTGGCGACATCAGCGGCTCGAGGTACCGGATTTATGGCGAAATCCTGAGCGAGCTGGTGCAGCGCCGCTGATCCCATTGCCTGCCCGCCACTCAGCCCACCAGGTTGGCCAATGAGAGCAACGCCAACAGCAGCATCCACAGCACCACCGAGCGCCACACCAGGCCGACCACGCTGCGCAGGTGGGCCACCACCGGGAGCGACCCGGTCGTGGAACCCTGCGACGAAATCTCTTCCGGGATCGCGCTGTCTTCAAACGCCGGGGCTGCCGCCAGCGTCGTCGGTGGGGCCTCGCGTCCGCCCAGTTGCACACCGATGGCGCCCGCTGCGGACGCGAGAATCACCCCGTCATTGTGCGAATCCCACAGCACCGCATCGCGCCGCCAGCAGTTCACCGCTTCTTCAAAGTTCCCGACCACGGCAAATCCAAACGCCGTCATGCGCGCGGGCACGTGGTCGAGGAGCCCGAACAGCCGCAGCGAAAGCCGCGTCAGCGGATCGTCGGTCAAGACGCCGTCACTGCGGTTCTTGAACACCCAATAGCGTCCGGCGAACTCAGCCATTCGGTACAGGATCGCCCCGGCAGGGCCCAACCCCAACGTGGACAGCACGACGAACCAGAAGAAGACGCCGAACACATGCCGGTGCGCCGCCAGCAGAGCGTGTTCGATGACCTGGCGCAACAACTCGGAGCGCGGCAGATCACTGGCATCGAGGTGCTGCCACTGCGCCAGCAGGGTCAACGCACGGTCTTCATCCCCGCGCTCCAACGCGTCGCGAATGTCGGTGAAGTAGTGGCTGAACTGGCGAAACCCCAGCGTCACATAAAGCACCGCGACGTTCCATGCCAGCGCCAACAGCAGGCTGAAATAGTCCAGCAAGAACCAGACACCCCAGGCCAGGACCGAAGGGAGCAAGGCGGTGATGCCCCACACCACCCAGGCATGCGGTTCGCGGCCGGCGTCGAAGGTCAGACGCGTCCAACGCATCCAGCCAGTCAACGAGTCGTGCACCACATTGCCGCGCGGCAGCGGCTTGAGTTGCTCGATCAGCAGCGCGAACAGGACGGCGAAAAAACTCATTGCCGGCGATGATACCGGCGGCCCGCAGGCGCCTCAGGCCACGAGAAAGCGATAGAGGTTGCGCAACATCGCGGCCGTAGCACCCCAAATGAAGTAGCGGCGCCACTGGCCAATCTCGTCCAGGCCTTGCCACGGCATGGACAGAAATTCACGTCGGATGCCATTCACGTCAACGGCATGGCGGTGGTGGTTCGCCGGGCTCATCAGAAAAGCCAGCGGCACCTCAAAGACTTCGGCGACTTCAAACGGGTCGGGCCGCATCGCGAATCCTGGCCGCACAAAGGCCACGACCGGGGTGACGATGAACCCGGTGCCGGTGGTGTAGGTGGGGAGGCTTCCGATCACCTCGACGTGCGAGGCTTGCAGCCCGATTTCCTCTTGGGCCTCGCGCAAGGCGGTGGCCGTCGCGTCGTCGTCGAAGGTTTCGGCACGGCCGCCGGGGAAGCTGATCTGCCCCGGATGGTCGGTCAAGTGGTCGGTTCGTTGAGTCAACAAGACCGTCACCGTGTCGCGCATGACGAGTGGTACAAGCACCGACGCATGCGTCGCTTCGCGCTCACTGAAGCGGCGCTCCACCGTGATTTCGGGCAGCCACTGTGGCGGTGCGTTGAACCGCTGGCGCAGCGCCGCCGGCATCAACTGTTCGATCGCGACTGCGGGCAGGTGGTGATCCACCCCGATAACAGGCAGTTCCTGCGGGTTGAAGCTCAGCGCCATGGTGCGTCAAGGATGGAAAGAGCCGCTGGAACGGCCGGCGGCCGGGCGAATTTGTGCCGGCTCACGCCAATTGGCAAAAGCTCGCCCGCCCCTTGCGGGGCGGCATCCGTCTGCGCCGGATGCTCTGACTGCGTCAGGCGAGTTTTTGCCCTTGTCGACGAAAACTCGCCCGCCCCTCGCGGGGCG
>JAYSVE010000954.1:0-2659 GCA_043718725.1 Methylibium sp. | reverse complement strand
AATGCGCGGTGGCGATCGCCTCTTCGCCCAGGCACTGGATGTAAAACGAGATCTTCTTCTGGCGCTGCGCGATCAGCATGCGTGCGTCGTAGGCGCGTGTCTTGAGCATCGCGTGCAGCCCTCGGCGCAGGCGGTCCGCATCGAGCTTGGGGTCCCACGGCCCGACCGCGCGGCCGTCGTCGTCGAGCACGCGCACCAGCGTGAACGCGAGATCGCTGGTGTCGGCCGGCGCCGCGGCGATGGGCGGGCGCCGGGCCGCGCCGGCAGGCGCCAGGTGCAGGTAACCAAAGTCGGTGGCGTGCCCCGGACGGCCGGTCGGCTCGGGCACGTGCAGGCGCAGCGGCCCGAGCGTCGCGGACGGGTCCAGCGCGGGCTGCGCCGCAGCCGCGGCCCTGCCGCTACTGGAGCTTGATTTCGCCATCGAACTTGACTTCCAGCCGAAGCGCGGCGATTTGCAGCGTCATGGTCGCGACCAGGGTCTCGACACCGGCGACCGTGCCTGCGGCGATGGACTTCGCCAGCGCCTGTTCGATCTCTTGTTGCGAACCGACGCCGACGGTCTTCAGGAACTTGCGCAGGCTGAGGTTGAATGCTTCCGGGTCCATCGGGGCCTCCGTGATGACGAGAAGACGGCGGGTCGCGTGGCGCGCGCCGGGCGGGTCAAGCGGTTCAAGCGCCAGCGCGGCCAGCCTGGAGTTTGCGCCCGGATGGGCCGCAGCGCCAGAGGCGGTTGCTCGAAACGCCGTGCCGTCAACGTGCCAGGCGCATGGTATTCACCTCCTGCCGGCACATCCGCGCCGAGCCGATTTCGGGACCTTCGCCGGCGCGACGTTGCGTCGCCGGCCACCGGGCTGGCCGGCGACACGAACCCCTTGGCATTGCGCCCGATCGGTTCACAATGCATCTGCGGAGTCGCCTCCCGACCCCCAGCGGCGGCTGCGGCGAACTGTCCTGTTGAACAGGAGATGCGGCATGAGCGTGAGCTTGACGTGTACCTTGACGGCCCTGCGACGCGCTGCGCTTCGCGGCCCTGCGCCGGATTGAAACCATGAAGCTTGCCGGCGCAGCCTGGTTGGCACTGGCCCTGGGCTGGACGGACCGCAAGCCCGGCGCGCCGGCGCCATAGCGGCGGGTGCCAGGCAGGATGCACGGCCGTGCAACTTCATTTCGAGGGCGCCATGACCGCACCGGATTTCACCGCCTTGCGCCAACGCATGCTCATGGAGATCGCCGCCAAGACGATCTATGCGAGCGCCCGGCTGGGCAAGGCGGCGCTGAACCGACGGGTCATGGACGCCCTGGCCAAGGTGCCGCGCCATGCGTTTGTGCCGCAAGCGCTTCAGCCCTTCGCCTACGACGACACGCCCTTGCCGATCGGCTGTGACAAGACAATTTCGCAGCCGTTCATCGTCGCCGTGATGACCGATTTGCTGAACCTGCGCGCCACCGACAGCGTGCTCGAAATCGGCACCGGGCTGGGCTACCAGACGGCGATCCTGGCGGAGCTGGCGCTGCGCGTCTACAGCGTCGAGCGCATCGAAGCGCTGGCCGTGCAGGCGCGGCGCCGCCTGGCGCTGCTGGGCCACGCCAACGTCGAGATCCGGGTCGGCAACGGCTACCGTGGCTGGCCCGAACACGCGCCGTTCGACAAGGTGATCGTCACCGCCGCACCCCGGCTGATCCCGCCGGCGTTGCTGCGGCAGTTGAAGCCGGGCGGCACGATGGTGATCCCGGCCGGCATGCCCGATGCGCAGCAGTTGCTGCGGGTCGACAAGGACGCCGCCGGCAGGCTCTCGACAACGCAGGTGTTGCCGGTGCGGTTCTCGCTGCTCGAAGACGCCGAGACCGGTTGACGCGCGCGCCGCGCGCCGGCCAGGTCATCGACCAGCCTTCAGTAACCGGCCGCCTGGCCGTCGCGGCGCGAATCGCTGGCGGCCACATAGCCATCGTCCGGGTCGTCGGACAGCTTCCAGACGAACTGGCCGCTGCCGTAGTCCATGTAGGCGTCGGCGGTGGCCTCGAAGCGGTGGCCCAGGTCTTTCAGACCGCTGACCAGGGCCGGCGCCATCGTCGACTCGAAGTCCACCGCCAGCCCGCCGCCGACCTTCCAGCGCGGCGCGTCGCACGCCGCCTGCGGCTGCTGGCGGTGGGTCAGCATGCGCACCAGCGTTTGTAGATGGCCCTGCGGCTGCATGTTGCCGCCCATCACGCCGAAGCTCATTTGCGGCTGCACCTTGCCATTCACACTGCGCGTCAGGAAGCCGGGGATGATGGTGTGGAACGGCCGCTTGCCACCGGCCACGAGGTTCGGGTGGTTCGCGTCGAGCGTGAAGCCGTGACCGCGGTTTTGCAGGCTGACGCCGGTGCCCGGCACGACCACGCCACTGCCAAAGCCCATGTAGTTCGACTGGATCAGGCTGATCATCATTCCGCTCTCGTCGGCCGCGCTGAGGTAGATGGTGCCGCCGCGCGGCGGCGTGCCATGCTGGAAGTCGCTGGCGCGGTGCGGTGCGATCAGCTTGGCCCGCTCAGTGAGGTAGGCATCGCTGAGCAGGTGGTCCGCGCTCACCTCGGTCATGGAGCGCACATCGGCGACATAGGCGTAGGTGTCGGCGAAGGCCAGTTTCATCGCCTCGATCTGCAAGTGCTGCGACTCGAC
>JAYSVE010000953.1:0-6187 GCA_043718725.1 Methylibium sp. | reverse complement strand
ATAAGACGTGCCAGTGGATATATCAAGCGTGAACCGCTATATTACATGGGTACATATCGAGGCAAGAAAAAGGCCGTAATCCGCATGAATGCTGGGTTGCGGCCGGATCGGGGCGCCAAAGTTAGGCTTAAAGAGGCGAATCGTCACCGTCTGCGGGTCGATATCGAGCAAGCCATAGTTCTGGCGCGACGCGCCGACGACCACGGCATCGCGAATTGCCGCACCGGAAGACGTGGCCTCATGCAGCGGCAGTCCGCCGGTGTAGAACGCGTCCAGACCGTTTCGGTGAATGTCGCCGCTGAGCACGAGCATCCGTTGTCGTGCCGCGAGCCCCATCAGCCACGCTAAGTCGTGCCCGTAACGCTGATACCCGGCGATCGTGGATCCGCTCGCCCAAAGATGCACCGCCTGCGGCGCCTGCCGGACTGCCGTTCCAATCCGAACTTTCTGCGCCGCGCCGAACAGAGTGCGCCTGGCCTCCGACAACAGCCACGTACGGGTGCGGTGGGTGCGTCCATCGGTGAGGTGAAGCCAGAAGTCGGCGGCAAGAGCGATGCTCGGTGTCGACAGGGCTGGCTGGGCGAGGTTCCAGAAACTCAGGTCGTTGTAGGCAGCGGGGAAGCTGCCAGGCGCGAACCCTCGGCTCAGCGCGGCCCGGAACGCCTCGAGGAAGGCCGTGCTCAAACGCACCTTTCCGCTGTGCACCGGGTGGGCCTCCGCACCTTGAGCGTCGTTCCAGAGGAAGTCGTGATCGTCCCAGATGGCATCAATCGTTCCTTGCGGCATCGCCCGCACCAGCGCTGCGAACTGCGGCTGGCCTATCAACTCCCCGTAGAGTTCAAACAGGTGGCGAGCGAATCGATCGTCGTCCATGTCCTGCGGCAGCATCGCGGCCTTCACATCGAGGTACAGCGAGTCGCCCAGCAACAGCAGGCGGTCCGGCGCCTGTTGGCCGATCCAGTCCCATACCGGCTGATCGTCGAATACGCGCGTGAACATGCACGAGGTGAATGCGATGCGCATCGTTGGCTCCTTGTTGTAGCTCAATTGAAGCGGAGACACTGTTTCCGGTCGCCCCGGTCACTGTCCGCCGACGACAATCGGCCTACGCAACGCACTGAGGCGGTAGAGGTACCCGACGCCCTTTGGCCGGTATCTCATCCCACTCCGACAGGATTTTGTCGGCGATGCGCAGCGCCAGCGCAGAGATGGTCAGCGAAGGGTTGACCCCCAGGGCCGTCGGCACCACCGACCCGTCTGCGATGTACAAACCGGGGTACACCGCCTCTGGCTTTGCCTTTGCGTCATCCCGCCGATAGACGCGGCCCCACTCGTCGACGACACCAGTCGCCACGGTGCTGCCCATCAGGCAACCTCCCAGCGGATGCGAGGTCAGCACCACAGGCTTCATGCCCGGCAGCACGGTGTCGGCATCGGAGAACGGGCTGATGAACTGGGCCTGGCTGCCGGCGGGCCGCAACTGCTCCGCCAGGCTTTCGAGGGTGTGGCTGATGGACCTGTAGATCTCGTCCTCGTGAAACGCCTTGTCGTTTGGCCTCTTGACACGGAGTCGACCGCCCTCCAACCAGAACTTGCCGTCGGCGGCGTCCTTGCCCTGGACCACCACGCACATCATCTTCGCGGTCAACTCGTCTTCCGACTCTGGCCGGTCCGAACTCATGTCCGGCGAGGACCTCGCCGGGTAAGTTCTGCGCGGCGAGAGCGCGAAGATCTGGCGTGCGGCGGTCAGCGCCTCGGAGATCGCATGGACGTAGCGTTCCGTGCCATCGTCGTGGGCCAGCCTCTGCATCACCTTGAAGCCGTAGCCCGTCAATGCCGAGAGCGACCGGGGAATGCCTTGGTCCTCGACGTTGTGAAACCCCGTCGCCAGTGGCGCGTTCGCCCTGAACTGGCCAAACGACGTGGTGACCGGCCCAACGTTCAGGTTGACCCGTTCTGCCGTTTCGCCGAGGAACGCAATGTGGTCACCGTTCGGCGAGAAGCCGAAGCCCAGCATCTCGCTGAGACTACGCAAGCCTTGCCGTCCCTTCGAGTCGACACTGCGCTGGCGAGAACGCAACATGATCTCGGACGAGCCCAGGCTGCCGGCGGCGACCACGACCCTGTCGGCCGAGATCACCAGGCTGTCAGCAGTTGCCGCCGGGTCTTCGATGTGCCGCTGGCGGTAGTGGATTTGATAGCCCTCGGCCGTTTCGGAGATGTGGTCGACCTCGGCGAGCGCCTTGAGTTCGAGAGCAACGTTCTTGAGCAAGCAAGTGGCATCTTGTGGGTGGCTCGCGTCGAAGCCCTTGATGTCTCCATAGATCGCTCGCTGAATCTGCTTGTTGAGCGTCTGCCCCGCCCCCGGCAGGCAGCCAATGTTGCAGCGGCCGTGACGCTCGCAGACATTGGTGCCCTGCGGCTTCAGGCTTGTCAGCTTCTCGTTCGAGCCGGGTTCCATGTCGTTGATCGACAGATCGACCGCTCCGTAGTGCGGCGTGAGTTTGGAAATGGCCGCTTGGAACACCCGCGCGCGATCGATCAACTCGCGCTGTGTTCCTTCCAGCGGACGATCTCGGATCTGCAGCAGCGGTCGCTTGCCGTCGGTCGCAGGAATGGTGGGGTCGCGCGCCGTGAAGACGGCTGGGAACGACCCCGCCGAGCGGGTGAGGATGTTGCTTGGCCCGATCAATCCGGTGAAGGAAACAGCTTTGGGATCTTTGGGCTTCTTTGCAAACGGCACTTCGACGCCGTGCGTGACAGCCCCGAGCGCTCGTCTGTAATACTGGGTTCGCAACCCCGCGCCGGCACTTCCGCGCCACGCTCCAGACCAGCGCGGATCGTCGAACAGCGTCTCCGGCGGCCGGATGAGGACCTTGGAATAGATCAGCGACCCACCGCCGACGCCGCTGGCGCGCAGCACCGAAACACCGTCGTTTTCGGTGCTGAACAGGCCGCGCTTGCCAATCGGGGCGAAGTCGAAAAGGCCTTGCGGGCGGCGCTCGGAGTAGCGGCAACGGCGCAGCAGGTCCAGCATCCCGCGGTAGTCGTTCAACGAACTCCACTCCTGGGTGGGCTGCCCTTTCCAGATTAGGAAATCGCGGACGCTCACCTTCTTGTCCTGGACGGTTTCCATGGGCGTGGTCCACCAGGTGCCGCGTTCGAGCATCAAGATGCGCAGAGGAGGCTTGCCGGCCCGCTTTCCCTCCATCGTGTACGCGACGGTGAGCGCGGTCATCGTGCCGCCGAAGCCGGTGCCGATCACCACCAGGTCGTAGTGTTCCCCGACGGGGGGCGGTCGCGACGAGCGCAGGCTGCCGCATGCGGCGACCAACGGCGCCACTGCGCCGCTCAATCCGAGCCGGCCCAGCGAATCGATGAAATTTCGACGTGTCTTCACGTTGGTGCGATGGACTCACGATGAGGGCGGATCACCTCGAAGCTCCGATTCTGATGCAGCAACTTCGCAAAATCTAGCGGTCGAGTCGGGTTGAGTCATCACTTCAGACGACGTTGCCGACATCGGTTCAGCGGATCCGGAATCGACTCAGATCTCCACCTTCACGTTCCCGTCCTTCACCACCTTCGCCCATTTCGCGATCTCGGTCTGGATGAACTGGGCGAACTTCTCGGGCGAGCCGCCGCCGTCTTCGGCGCCATAGGTGTCGAGCCGCTCCTGCACGTCGGCCATGGCCAGGATCGTGTTGACGTCGCGGTTGATCTTCTGCGCGATCGCGCTCGGCAGCTTGCCCGGCCCGGCCAGGCCGTACCAGGTGGTGGCCTCGAAGCCGGCGAAGCCCTGCTCCTGCATGGTCGGCACATTCGGGTGGCCCTTGGCGCGCCTGGCGCGGGTCTGGGCGATGGCGACGACCTTGGCGCTTTTCACATGCGGCGTGGCCGCGGTCATGGTCTCGAAGCTGTACTGGATTTGCCCGCCGATCAGGTCGGTCAGCAACGGGCCGCTGCCCTTGTAGGGAATGTGCAGCGCGTCGACCTGGGCTTGCAGCTTGAACATCTCCAGCGCCAGGTGCTGCGCCGAGCCGGCCCCGGCGGAGCCGAAGCTGACCCGGCCCGGCTCGGCCTTGCACAGCGCGACGATGTCTTTCACGGTCTGCGCCTTTTGCGCGCCATTGGCGATCAACAAATTCGGCGTCACGCCCACCAGCACGATGGGCGTGAAGTCGCGCTCGACGCTGTAGCGCAGCTTGGGCTGCAGGCTGGGCGCCAGCGCGTGGCTGTTGATGTGCGCCATCAGCAGCACGCTGCCGTCGCTGGGCTGCTGTGCCACGTAATCGGCCGCCAGCACACCGGCCACGCCGGCCTTGTTTTCGACGATGACCTGCTGTTTCCACATCTCGGTGAGCTTGGCGCCGACCACGCGCGCCAGCGCGTCGGTGCCGCCACCGGGCGGGAAGCCGACGATGATGCGCACAGGGCCGTTGGGCCATTCCTGGGCGATCAAATGCACTGCGGCCAGCGTGGCGACCGTGGCGCCGGCGGCTTGAATGAGGGTGCGTCGTTGCATGGAAATCTCCAGGGCCGGGTGTCGACCGGAACGGGGCGGCGCGGCGCGACGCCGCAGTGGCTTCAGGCGGCCGGCTTCAACGGGGACGGCGCGGCATGGGCGGCGAAGTGGTCCATCGCCGCCTGGACGCCGCTGCCGCCGAGCTTGACGCCGGCCAGCTTGAGGCCCATCTCGCACCCGGCCAGCGTGGCCAGCAAGGTCAGGTCGTTGCTGTCACCCAGGTGGCCGATGCGGAACATGCGGCCCCGCAGCTTGCCCAGCCCGGTGCCCAGCGACAGGTCGAAGCGCTCGTGGATCAGCCGGCGCAGCGCGTCGGCGTCGACACCGGCCGGGGTGATCACACCGGTCAGCACCGGTGAGTAGACGGCGGGGTCGGCGCACTGGATCGGCAGCCCCCAGGCGTTGACGCCGGCACGCACGCCCGCGGCCCAGCGCTGGTGGCGCGCGAACACGTTGTCCAGGCCTTCGCCCAAGATCATGTCCAATGATTCGCTCAGGCCATACAGCAAATTGGTGTTGGGCGTGTAGGGCCAGTAGCCGTCCTGGTTCATCTCGACGATCTCGTCCCAGGCCCAGAACGAACGCGGCAGCTTGGCCGTGCGCATCGCGGCCAGTGCGCGCGGCGACAAGGCATTGAAGCTGATGCCGGGCGGCAGCATCAGGCCCTTTTGCGAGCCGCTGACGGTCACGTCCACGCCCCATTCGTCGTGGCGATAGTCGGCGCTGGCCAGGCCGGAGATGCTGTCCACCATCAGCAGCGCCGGGTGGCCGGCGTTGGTGATGGCGCGGCGCACCGCGGCGATGTCGGAGGTGGCGCCGGTCGAAGTTTCGTTGTGCACCACGCACACCGCTTTGATGCGGTGCGCGCCGTCCTGGCGCAGGCGCGCCTCGATGAGGTCGGCCTGGATGCCGCGGCGCCAGCCCGGCGCCTGCGGCAGCACCGCGTCGACGCCGTTCCAGACCAGCACTTCGGTGGCCAGCCCCAGGCGCGTGGCCAGCCTGGCCCACAGCGCGGCAAAGTGGCCGGTTTCATACATCAGCACGAGGTCGCCGGGACTCAAGGTGTTGACGAGCGCGGCCTCCCAGGCACCGGTGCCCGAAGCCGGGTAGATGACCACCGGGTGCTGCGTCTTGAACACCTGGCGGATGCCCGACAAGACCCGGCGGCCCAGGGCACCGAACTCGGGGCCGCGGTGGTCAATGGTCGGCAGGCTCATGGCGCGCAACACCCGGTCGGGCACCGGGCTGGGGCCGGGAATCTGCAGGAAGTGGCGGCCGGTGGGGTGGTGGTCGAGGTTCAGCATCGTGCGTCCTTTGGGTCCGCATTCTTGCATTCGCGGCGCCGGCGCCTGGCACTGCAAACCCTTCTCTTGCCGCGCCTCTTGGCGGACCTCTTGGCGGGCCTCTTGCCGGGCCTCTTGCCGGGCCTCTTGCCAAAGCGCGGCCCGCGGCGTTGGATGCAAAATGCATTCGTCCGGCGTTGCGATGGCAACGTTGGTGCACCCCCCGCATGGCCGGCCCGCCGTGATGCCATGAAACCCGAAATGCCATGCCGATCGAACCCCATGCCCGCCTGGCGCCCCTGGGCAGCGTCTTGCCGCCCAACGACATCTGCGAACTGCTGGCCCGCCGGCTGCGCGCCGAAACCGAGGGCGAGGTGCT
>JAYSVE010000952.1:0-6194 GCA_043718725.1 Methylibium sp. | reverse complement strand
GCGATGGGAGTGACCGGCACCGAGGTGACCAAGGAAGCGGCCAAGATGATCCTCGCCGATGACAACTTCGCGACGATCGTCGAGGCCGTGCGCGAAGGCCGCGTGATCCTCGACAACATCCGCAAGTTCCTGCGCTACCTGCTGGCGACGAACATGGGCGATGTGCTGACGGTCTTCCTGGGTGTGGTCGGGGCCGGCGTGATCGGGCTGGGCAACCCGCCGGCGAGCGCTGAGTTCCAGCTGGTGCTGCCGCTGCTGGCAACGCAAATCCTGTGGATCAACCTGGTCACCGACTCCGGCCCGGCGCTGGCCATGGGCCTGGACCCGCCGGCCGCCGACGTGATGGCGCGCAAGCCGCGCCACCCGACCGAGCGCGTGATCGACGCGCGCATGTGGGCCGGCGTGGCCCAGATCGGCTTGGTCATGGCGCTGCTGACCCTGCTGACGCTGGACCTGCACTTGCCCGGTGGGCTGATCGATGGAAGCCACGACCTGGCGACGGCACGCACGGCCGCGTTCACGGTGCTGGTGCTCGCCCAGTTGTTCAACTGCTTCAACGCGCGTTCGGAGCGCGCCAGCGCGTTCGCCCACCTGTTCGTCAACCCGTGGCTGTGGGGCGCGGTCGCGCTGTCGGTGTTGCTGCAGGTGGCCGTGGTCCACCTGGCCTGGCTCAACCTCGCCTTCGGCACCGTGCCGTTGACGCCGGGCCAGTGGTTGCAGTGCGCCGCGCTGGCCAGCGGGGTGCTCTGGTACAGCGAGCTGCGCAAGTGGGCCGGGCGCGCCTGGGGTGCTTGAACCCCGGCTTGCTCACACCACCGTGCCGAACAGCTTGCCGACCGCCGCCGTCAAGGCCATCGCCAGGGCACCCCAGAACGCCACGCGCGCCGCCGCCCTGGCCACCGGGGCCCCGCCGACACGCGCGGACAACGCGCCCAGCGCCACCAGGAACAGCAGCGACGTGGCGGCGACCACGATCGCCACGTTGGCCACCGGCGCGACCAGCACGGTGGCCAGCGGCAAGGCGGCGCCGGCGGTGAAGGTCAACGCCGACGTGAGCGCGGCCTGCACCGGACGCGCGGCCTGCGTTTGCGAGACCCCCAGTTCGTCGCGCGCGTGGGCGCCCAGCGCGTCGTGGGCCATCAGTTGGCCGGCGACCTGCGCGGCCAGCTCCGGAGTCAGGCCGCGGCCGGTGTAGATCCCGGCGAGTTCGCGCTGTTCGGCTTCGGGCTGGGTGCGCAATTCGTGGCGCTCGCGGTCCAGATCGGCCGCTTCGGTGTCGGACTGCGAGCTGACCGACACGTACTCACCGGCCGCCATCGACATGGCGCCGGCCATCAGGCCGGCCACGCCGGTCAGCAGCAGTTCGTTGCGCCCGACCTGGGCCGCCGCGACGCCGACCAGCAGGCTGGCCGTGGAGACGATGCCGTCGTTGGCCCCCAGCACCGCGGCGCGCAGCCAGCCGATGCGAGTGGTGCGGTGGCGTTCGGGGTGGGTGGTGCGTGGCATGGCAGGCCTTCTCGGACGGGTGGGAGATGCGGCAAGCGGGCCGGGCCGCTCACGCCGGACCCTGGCGCAACTGCTGGCCGATCCATGCGAGCAACGGCGCCGCCTGGATCGCGCCGCTCATCCGCGCCACCTCGGCGCCGCCGCGAAACAGGATCAACGTCGGAATGCTGCGGATGTTGTAGCGCGCGCTGGCCAGCGGTGCGGCGTCGCTGTCGACCTTGGCAAACCGCACCTCGGGCCGTTGCCGCGCCGCATCGGCGAAATGCGGCGCCATCGACTTGCACGGCCCACACCACTCGGCCCAGAAGTCGACCAGCACCGGCAGTTCGGTGTGCTTGATGAAGCGCGCCAGCGCGGCGTCACTCAGGTTGGCCGGCTCGGCCGCCATCAGCGCGCTGCCGCAGCGCCCGCACACCGGCGCGTCGCGCAGGCGTTCATCGGGGATGCGGTTGGTCGTGGCGCAGGACGGGCAGACGAGGTGCATGGCGACGCTCCTTCAACGGGCGGCTGGCGGGCGAACGATTCGGGGCCGGGTGCGATCAAGGATTCGCATTGGGCAGCGCTGCGGCCACGCCGGGGTTGATCTGGATCATTGCACCCGACACCGAGTGTCCGCCTCAGAGCTAACCGGATCGGCGACGGCGAACCGCAGCGGCGCGTCGAGCGCCCGCGCCAGCACAGCGGCGATGGACCGCGCGCGCGGGCAGGGCTTGCCGAGGGAACTCAGCCCGCGCTCCCGCCGGCGTGCAGCGCCAGGATGTCGGCGACGGCACGGTTCAGCGGCGTCGGCACGCCCGCGCGCCGGCCCAGCTCCACCACGCCACCGGCCAACCAGCGCACCTCCAGCGGGTTGCCGCGTTCGAGATCGTGGTGCATCGACGAAGTCATGTCGTGCGCCACTTCGTCCGCCAGTTGCAGGCGCAGTTGTGCGTAGTCCTCGGCCAGGTCGACACCCTGGGCGCGGCCGACGGCAACCACCTCGCGCATCAGGTCGAGCAAAAACGCACGGGTCTGCGGGTTCTCGCGGATCGGCCCGATCGGCTTGCGGATCGTCGTCGTGGTCCCCGACAGGCCCACCAGGAAAACATACTTCTGCCAGATTTCGCGCAAGATGTTTTCGGACAGTTCGGCATGGATGCCGCCCGCCAGGCAGGCCGCCAGCAACGCCTGGCCGCGCGCCGAGCGCGAGCCGTCGAACTCGCCGAACAGCAGCCGCTGCATCGGCCCGGTCTGGCGTATCACGCCGGGGCCGGCCAGCGTGGCCGCGACATAACCCACGCCGCCCATGATGTGTGCCGCGTCGTAAGCGGCGCGCACGGACTGGTCTTTCAGCACACCGTTCTGGAACGAGACGATCGCCGTGCCGGGGCCGACCATGGGGCGCATCTGGCGCAGCGCCGTGTCGGTGTCCCACAGCTTGACACACAGCATCACAACATCGACGACACCGACCTCTGCGGGATCGTCGGTCGCGCTGACGCGCGCCAAATGCAGGGCCGTCGGCCCCTCGACGCGCAGGCCGTCGCGACGCAGGGCCCGCAGGTGCTCGCCGCGCGCGATGAAGTGCACCTCGGCGCCGCCTGCGCCCAGCCGGGCACCGAAGTAGCCCCCCAACCCGCCCGAACCCATCACCGCAATGCGCATGGCATGAACCTCATGCTGATATCGCTCGATTGCAACATGAATCGCGCGCGGCTCGGGGTGTCACGCCAACAGGTGCCCGCGCGCAGGCGCCGGCGTGAGTCGGAGGCTGAGCGGATCTCGAACCTGTCCGAGCAGCGCGCCCGAAGGCGCCACCCCGGTCTGGATGCCGGGTTTGCCGACACCCCGGGTGGCGTCAACTCGCGGGCACCGCCAGCGGCAGATCGACCAGCAGTTTCATCAGGTCGTCGATGTCCACCGGCTTGACCAGGTGGTGGTCGAAACCGGCATCACTGGACTTGCGCCGGTCCTGCTCCTGGCCCCAGCCGGTCAAGGCCACCAGCACCATCGCCGCGCCGCCGGGCTGTTGGCGCAATTTCGCGGCCACCTCGAAACCGTTCAAGGTAGGCAGGCCGATGTCGAGCAGGACCACGTCGGGAAGGATCGCGGCTGCCGCCGCCACCGCTTCGAGGCCGTCGTACACCGTGGTCGTCTCGAAGCCGCTGAGTTGCAGCAAGGTCGCCAGCGACTGGGCGGCGTCCTGGTTGTCGTCGACCACCAGCACGCGTTGCGCGCGTTGGCCGGCCGGCTCGGCGGCGACCGGTTTCGGCGCTGCCTGTGTGACCGTGGCCAGCACTGGCAGGCGCACCACGAACTCGCTGCCCTGGCCCAGGCCGGCACTGTGCGCCTGGACCGTCCCGTCGTGGATCTCGATCAGATTCTTCACCAGGGTCAGGCCCAGCCCCAAGCCGCTGACCGAACGCCCGAGCGACCGGTCGACCTGCATGAACAAATCGAAGACACGCGGCAGTTGATCGGCCCCGATGCCCACGCCGCTGTCGCGCACCCGGATCACGGCCTGGCCGTCTTCCAGCGCCACGCTTAAGCCGATGCGCCCGCCCCGCTCGGTGAACTTGCAGGCGTTGTTCAGCAAGTTGCCCACCACCTGGACCAGCCGGGACGGGTCGGCGTCGAGCCAGACCGGCTGCGGCGGCAGGGTGACGGCCAGGCGGTGGCCCATGCTTTCGCACATCGGGCGCGAGGCCTCGACGGCGTCGTTGATGACCGAGGCCAGGTCGACCGTCTCCTTGCGCAGCTCGATCGTGCCTCGGCTGACGCGGCTCACGTCGAGCAGGTCGTCTACCAGGCGCACCATCTGGGCGACCTGGCGCTCCATCATCTGCGCCACCGACTGCACGGCGGGGTTGTCGCTCGCGGTCAGCCGCATGATGTGCAGCGCGTTGCGGATCGGCGCCAGCGGGTTGCGCAACTCATGCCCCAGCATCGCCAGGAACTCGTCCTTGTGGCGGTCGGACTCCCGCAGTTCTTCGGCGTAGCGGCGCGCTTCGTTTTCGAGCCGCTTGCGCTCGGTGATGTCGCGAACATTGCATTGAATGACCTGTTGCGCGCCCTCGGTGTAGACGTTGCTGACGAATTCGACGTCGATCAGCCGACCGTCGGTGGTCTTCAGCGGCAGGTCTTCGTAGCGGATGTAATGGGTCTCCTGCAAGGTCCGCATCGCGGCCTTGTTTTCGTCGATGTCCTTGAAGAAGCCGATCTGCCAGAGCTCCTTGCCGACCAGGTTGGCGTGCGTGTAGCCCAGCAACTCGGCGATGAAGGGGTTGGCATCGGTGATCCTGGCGCTGCCGGCATCGAGGATCAGGATGCCGTCCTTGGCGGCCTCGTAGAGCCGGCGGTAGCGGGTTTCCGAGCGCTGCACCTGCTCGCGCGACTCGAGGATGTCGCGCCGCGCCAGCACCTCGGCGGAGATGCCGCGGAAGAAGCACACCACGCCATGGCGGCCTCCCGGCAGCGGCACGCGGTTGAGCCGCCATTCGTAGTGCTCGAGCGGCCCGCCGACGCGGCGTTGCGCAACGAATTCGGGCACGCAGAAAGGCTCGCCGGTGGCCAGGGTGTGGCGGAAGCGCTGGACGACTTCAATGGCCAGGTCGTTGCGCCAAAGTTCGTGCATCACCAGGTCGAGGTCCTTTCCGATCAGGTCAGGCATGCCCCTGAAAGCCGGCAGGCCGGCCGGATTGACCGCGCGGACGCGGAAATCGGCGTCGACCAGGTAGGCGCCGTCCGGCGTGGCGTTGAACAGCGCCTCGAACTCGGCGCTGCGCTGGCGCAATGCCTCGTCGCCATGTTTGCGCGCGGTGACGTCGCGCGTGACGCCGACCATGCGCGCGGCGCGCCCGTCGGCGCCGACCAGCACCCGGGCGCTGGCATTGACCCAATGCAGCGTGCCGTCGGGCCAGACGCAGCGGTACTCGGCCTCGAACCTGCCGCCTTCTCGCGTTGCACGCTCGAAGGCGGCGTCGGCGCGTTCGCGGTCGTCGGGGTGCAGCCTGGAGCGAAATACCTTCGCGTCGAACGGCTCGTCGGGTGCCACGCCGAAGTCCGCCTTGCACTGGTCCGACGCCGTCAGGCTCAGGTCGGCCAGTTCCATCTGCCAGTGGCCCAGCCCGCCGGCGCTGAGGGCCAGGCACAGGCGCTCTTCGCACTCGCGCGTGGCTTCGGCGCAGGCCGCCTGCGCACTGGCAAGCTCCTGGCGCATCGCCATCATGGCTGCGGATTCGGGCGCGTTCATGGTACGGAACCAGGGAAATTCATGAGACAACGGGTACACATGAGAGGCTGGGGTTCCAATCAAACGGCGTACCCGCAATCGCCTCTGCCGAATGTACGCTGGCGCACACAGTGGCACTGCCAAGGCCGAATTACGCAACGATCGCGCAGCAATGCCACGACCGCGCCACTGGTTTACCCCTTGTTGGGCGGGCAGTCTCACGCCATGGGCGGCGCGGCGGTGTCAGCGCTCAACCCATGGAGCGCGCCCCGCGGCGGCAAGGCGTCGGGGTGCTCGGCGCCTGCATCGGGCCGATGCAGGCGCCCTGCACTTCTCACACGCTGAACGGCCGCGCGGCAATCCGGTTCACCGAGATTGACGGCGTCGAGCCGGCGCCGCCACTGGCGGTGTAGACCGCGGTCACGTCGAGTTCGACGGTGCTGACAATCTCCAGGAAGCCGATGGTCAATGGCACCGG
>JAYSVE010000951.1:0-2668 GCA_043718725.1 Methylibium sp. | reverse complement strand
TGCCCTTGGCCATGACGAAGACGCGCGCCGTGGCCGGGAGCAGCTTCTTGTCGATGGAGGTGGCGGCCACCGACGGGCTGAACGACAACGTCACATCGACCTCGCCGTCGTTCATCAACTGGCGCTGCGCCTCACCGCTTTCGGGGAACTCGCGGCCGGCCCGCCACAGGTGCGGCCGCAGCGCGTCGTACCAGGCCCACAGCGGCGCGGTCACCTGCGCGAAGTTGGCGTCGGTCGCCGGGCTTTGCAGCACCTCGACCGCCGGCGCCAGTTCGTACAAGGCCTGCTTCAGGAAGGTCGTGCCAAGGAAGTTGCGCACCGTCGGGTGGGTCAGCCGGCCCGGGTGGGCACGCGCCCAGGCCAGCAGCGCCGGCACCGAGCGCGGCATGTCCTGCGCGCCGTGGCGCGCGCTGTCGTGGACATAGACCAGCTGCGCCAGCCGCCACGGCGACTCGAGCCCGTCCACCGGCACCGTGAAGTCGACCACGTTGCTGGGCTTGTTGACGCTGTCGATCAGCCGGTAGTTGGGCATCACCTGCGTGAACGGCCCGTGCAGCAAGGCCTTGTCCTTCATCGCCAGGAAGTTCGGGCCGTTGATCCAGATCAGGTCGACACCGCCGCCCGCATCGCGCCCGGCGGTTTTTTCGGCCAGCACCCGCGTCACGGCTTCGGCCGTGTCCTTGAGCTTGACCTGCGCCACGGTGACGCCGTGGCGCGCCTTGACCTCGTCACCCACCCAGGCGATGAAGGCGTTGGTGCGTTCGTCGCCGGCCCACGCGTTCCAGTAGACCGTCTGGCCGCGGGCCTTGGCGGTGATCTCGTCCCATGGGCGGGTTTCGGGCGCGGCCGCGGCCAGAGGCGCGACGAGGGCCAGCGCGAGCGTGATGCCGCGGCGCGGAAGGGTGGCAAAAATCATTGAGGCTCCGGAGGTGATTGGCGCGCGGCGGCTTGCCGCTTGTCGGGGGGCATGGTACCCAAGGCGTTCGCTCGGCGACGGCGCGAACCGGCGGCGGCCTGTCGAGGTGGTCGAATCGCAGCGCGATTTCTGACACCCCTGCGCGCCATGCATTCGCGCCATCCATGCCGCCAGCGTGCCGGCGCCCGCAAGCATCGAACCCTGCCCGGCGGCGCAACAAAACCCCGCGATCCGTCCAACAATGCCGTTCACGGCGCGTGGCGCAGCGCTCCCGCGGGCTTGAAATGCCGCGCCACTGGTTATGCTTTGGACCCCATGAATTCTCGCGCGCGCGTCGGACGACCAGCGCTCATTGCAGATGTCCGACGTATTGATCATCGAAGACGACGAAGGCATTGCGCAGTTGCTTGAGTTCATGATGCAGCGCGAAGGCCACACGGTGCAGGTCTGCCGCGACGGCAGCGCCGCCGAGCAGCGCATCAACACCGGGGCGGCGCCCGCGCTGGTCATCATGGACGTGATGCTGCCCTACAAGGACGGCTTCGAACTGATCGCCTTGTTGCGGGCCCGGCCCGGCTGGGGCCAGGTGCCGGTGCTGATGCTCAGCGCCAAGTCGCAAGAGCCCGACATCGTGCGTGCGCTCGACGCCGGCTGCAACGGCTATGTCGTCAAGCCGTTCCAGCCGCAGGAAGTCATGGCGCGGGCGCGCCAGTTGATGGCGGCGCCCTGATGAAGCCGATGCGGCAACTGGGGCTGGCCATCGTCCTGGCGTGGCTCGCGGGTGGCGCGTTCGCCGGCCCGCTGTCGACCGAGCTTTCCCACACCGAAGAAAAACTCACCGCGGGCCGCGCCGATTGGCGCAGCGATGAGCTGCTGGCCACCTGGCGCGACCCGACCGGCTGGACCGCCTATGGCGCGCTGCGCCGCACCGAGCGGTTTGATCTGGTCGACCGCCAAATCGAGGCCGGTCTCGGGCTGGCGCTGGCCCCGCAATGGCACGCCGAGGCCGAATTCACCCACAGCGACACCCACCAGGTGCTGCCGCAAACGCGTCTGAGCAGCCGCCTCTGGCGCCAGAACGTCGGCGGGTGGAACCTGGCCCTGGGGGGTGGGCGCACCGTCTACCGCAGCGCCGGATCGCGCCAGGGCAGCGGGGTCGTCGAATTCCAGGCCGAGCGTTACCTGGGCGACTTCCGCCTGGTCTGGGCCGGTTCGATGACCCGGCTCGACGGGGGTGGCAGCGCCGGCGCCAACCTGTGGCGCATCAACTGGTACCCCAACGAGCGCTGGGCGCTGGGCACACTGCTCGCGTTCGGGCGCGAACTCGAGAACCTGCCCGGCACCGGGCTGGTGGCAACCCGGGTGCGCGGCGCCACGCTCAGCGCCCGATGGTCGATGACGCCGGTGTGGGCCCTGAGCGCCGAACTGTCGACCCAGCGCCAGGGCGAACTCTACGAACGCCATGGGCTCAGGCTTGGACTTCGATACACCCACTGACCTGGCGCTGCGCCTGGCCCTGTCCATCGGGCTGGGTGCCCTGGCGCTGACCCTGCTGTTGGTCTTGCAGGTGGGGCTCTTGAGGGTGCTGCAGCGCCGGCGCCATCACACCCGCACCGACATCAACACCCGCTGGCGCCCGCTGCTGCTGCGCCACGCGATCGGCGACTTCGTCCGGCTGCCAAAGTTGTTGCCGCACGAACGCATGGTCTTCATGCTGATGTGGAACCAGTTGGCCGACAACCTGCGCGGGCC
>JAYSVE010000096.1:0-2314 GCA_043718725.1 Methylibium sp. | reverse complement strand
GGCCCTGGCGCCATGGTCGGGCGTGTACGGCATCGGCTTCGTCGCCGCGGTGATGGCGGGCCTGCTGGCACTGCCGCGCGCCGGGGGCTGGCGCGCCTGGGCCGGCGCAGGCGCGGGGGTGGGCGCGGCACTGGTCGGCGCCAGCCTGGTCGGGGCTGGCCAGTTCAGTCAACCCAGCGGCACGCTGCAGGTGTCGCTGCTGCAGGGCAATGTGCCGCAGGACGAGAAGTTTTCGCTCGCTCACCTGCCGGATGCGCTGGCCTGGACCCACGCGCAGTTGCTGGCGGCCCGGGGCGACCTGGTGCTGGGGCCGGAGACGGTGGTGCCGCTGCTGCCGGCCCAACTCGACCCGGCGTACTGGAATTCGCTGCTGGCGCATTTCCGTCAAGGCCGCCAGGCCGCGCTTTTCGGCCTGCCGCTGGGCGACGAGGAGCGGGGCTATACCAATTCGGTGGCCGGCGTGTCGGCCGCCAGCAGCGGCGAGCCGGGCGGCTTCTACCGCTACGACAAGCACCACCTGGTGCCGTTCGGCGAGGTCATTCCGTTCGGGTTCAAGTGGTTCACCCGCATGATGAACATTCCCCTGGGCGACTTCAATCGGGGCGTGCGGGTCGCGCAGTCGTTCCAGGTCCTGGGTCAAAGGGTTGCCCCCAACGTCTGCTATGAAGACCTGTTCGGCGAAGAGCTGGCGGCGCGCTTTGCCGACCCGGCCGACGCACCCACCATCCTGGCCAACATCAGCAACATCGGCTGGTTCGGTGAAACGATCGCGGTGCGCCAGCACCTGAACATTTCGCGCATGCGCACGCTGGAGCTGCAGCGGCCGATGTTGCGCGCCACCAACACCGGCGCCACGGTGGTGATCGATCACCGCGGCCAGGTGATTCACGCACTCAAGCCGCACACCCAGGGCGTGCTCGAAGGGTCGGTGCAGGGCCGCCACGGCATCACGCCGTTCGCGTGGTGGGCGGCGCGTTTCGGCCTGTGGCTGCCGGGCTTGAGTGCCGGCCTGGTGGTGCTGGTCGCTGCGCTGCGCTCGCGGGCCGCGCCCCCAACGGGTTGAGCAACGGCGCCGTTGCACCTGCCGGTCCGCGAACGCGGGCGTGCCCCATCCCTCGGTGCGGCAAACGCCCGCCGCCCGCGCCCGGGCCACGCACCCGCCCGGCCTGGGTCATGACACGGCGCCGTCGCCCCGTAAACTCATGGGTTTTGAATCGCGGTGCGCGCCATGCTGAGCTTCCAGCAAATCATCCTCAAACTGCAAGACTATTGGGCCGGCCAGGGTTGTGCCTTGCTGCAGCCCTACGACATGGAGGTCGGCGCCGGCACCAGCCACACCGCGACGTTCTTGCGCGCGCTCGGGCCCGAACCCTGGAGGGCCGCCTACGTGCAGCCCAGCCGCCGCCCCAAGGACGGCCGTTATGGGCAGAACCCGAACCGGCTGCAGCACTATTACCAGTTCCAGGTGGTGCAAAAGCCCGCGCCCGGCAACGTTCTCGATCTGTACCTGGGCTCGCTGGAGGCACTGGGCTTCGACCTCAGGGTCAATGACATCCGCTTTGTTGAAGACGATTGGGAGAACCCGACGCTGGGCGCATGGGGTCTGGGCTGGGAGGTCTGGCTCAACGGCATGGAGGTGACCCAGTTCACCTACTTCCAGCAGGTCGGCGGCATTGACTGCAAGCCCATCACCGGTGAAATCACCTACGGGCTGGAACGTCTGGCGATGTACCTGCAGGGCGTCGACAACGTCTACGACCTGACCTGGACCGACGGTCTCAAGTACGCTGACGTGTACCACCAGAATGAGGTCGAACAGAGCGCCTACAACTTCGAGCACAGCGACGTGGAGTTTCTCCTTGGCGCGTTTGCCAGCCACGAAAAGCAGGCCCGGTATCTGATGGAGCAGCACCTCGCGCTGCCGGCCTACGAGCAGGTGCTCAAGGCCGGTCACAGTTTCAATCTGCTCGACGCCCGCGGCGCCATCAGCGTGACCGAACGCGCCGCCTACATCGCCCGCATCCGCAACATTTCGCGCAGCGTGGCCAAGAGCTACAAGGAGAGTCGCCGGCGGCTCGAACCGCCCTTCCCGCTGGCCCCGCGCGCCTGGGCCGACGAAGTGGTCGCGCAAATGGACCGCGAGGCCGCGCAGCCATGAGCCGCCGGGCCGTCCCCAAGGCAAATACCGCAGCGCGCAGCATGGAAGTTGCCTGATGACCCACAAGAGCCTGCTCGTTGAACTGCTCGTCGAAGAGCTGCCGCCCAAGGGCCTGAAGCAGCTGGGTGAGGCGTTTGCCGCGGCCCTGGCCGCCGG
>JAYSVE010000950.1:0-6207 GCA_043718725.1 Methylibium sp. | reverse complement strand
CAACCCGCCACTCGAGGAGAAAAAGCCGATCAGTGAACCCGTCGCCCGCACACTAAATTAATGCCGCCGGGTGTCGCAAAGTCATTGACACGTTCCGGTCGATCGAAGTTGCGCTTGAGCAGCGAGCGTCCAACACCACGTGCGGAGTCGCCTTACGGACTTGAATGGGATTGGCTAGGTTGCCCGTTCTCACGACTGACGTTCCTCGGAAGGTTGTGCGCGATTGAGTTTACGTTGCCGCGCCAATCCAGATGCGAACCCACGCGGCATGTACGTCATCGCAGGCTCCTGTGAGGCGGACGCTCGCCGTCAATCTCACGCCGGTCCAGCTGAAAACTCGCGAGCCCCCAAAATCTTCCCACGCAAAGAAAAACAGCCTGGAAACCAAAGCTTCCAAGCTGTTGTTCTAGAACGAAAGTTCTGGTGCGGCTGGCAGGAATCGAACCCACGACCCCTTGGTTCGTAGCCAAGTACTCTATCCAACTGAGCTACAGCCGCACAACCGTGGAGTATAGCAGTCGGATCGTGCGTCAGGCCTGGTGTCGGGCGGTTGGCAAATCCATCGCGGCGACTCGCGCGCTCACGTCAGGCAGGCCGCGGCCTTGAAACACTGTGCGGCGCGTGCAGCGTCGCCTTCATGGCCCGCCAGGTCGGCCAGTGCGAGCCAGGCCTTGCGGCGCATGTCGGGGCTCAAATTGACGTCGGCGGCGGCCTGCTCCAGCAGGCGGCGCGCCATGCCCCACAGTTGCCGCTCGGCCAGCGCGCAGCCCACGGCCAGGACAATCGCGCCTTCGCGCGCAAACGCCTGCGCCGCCGACTCCAGACGCGGCAGCCACTCAGCTCCGATTCCCGCCGTCGCGCCGGCCAAGGCCTGGCCGATGGCGGCGCGCTCGTCGACGTTGAGCTCGGTCAATCGTTCCCAAAAGGGGCGCAGCCAGCCGCGCGCATCGTCGACGGCGTCGAGCTCACTGGCGCGAGTCGCGGCCCGCGCGGCGACAAACGGATCGCGGCGGTCGACGGCGTCGAACTGAAGCCAGGTGCGGCGAAGCTGGTCGGCGTCGCGCGGGCTGTCGAGCGCCTCGAAGGCCAGCGACCGCAACAGGCCTTGCGCGGCCCCCTTGGAAAATGCCTGGTGCTTGGCCAGCAGGCGCGCCGTTTTTAAAGCCTCACGGGGTTGCTGGCCCAGGCGCGAGGCCTGCAGCTTCAGGCGCAACGCATGGGTCCGGCGCGCCACGCCCATGGGCAGCTCGGCGAGCATTTGCAGGGCCCGCGGTGCGTCGCGGTCGTCGAGGGCCCATTCGGCGGCGAGCAACCTGGCGCCCTCTTCGCCGACCCGCGCCGCACCGCTGCGCGACAGGTCCAGCGCACGCTGCAGGGCTTCGTCGCGCCCGGGCCGGTCTTGCATGCGGTGGGCGCTGCCAGCCGCGAGCAGGTGACCGAGGACGCTGAAGTCGTTGTCTTGCACCAGTTCGGGCGTGCGGTTCTGCAAGGTCAACGCGCGCTGGGCAGACTTCTGGGCGCGGCTGTAGCGCCCGCCAAAGAACTGCACCAGCGCGTCGCGCAACGCCGCCTGGGCACTGCGGTCGCGCCGGGCGACGCGCCATTCGCGGGCGCGCCGCGGCAAGCCGATGAGCGAGCCCACGGACTGGATCACCGTGACCAGCACAAAGCAGGTGCCCAGCAGCAACAGCAGGAACAGGTTCAACGACACGTCGATTCGCCGACTGCCCGAATAAAGGCTGACCAGACCGTCGTTGGTCCCCAGCGTGCTGGAGGCCACCACGGCCGCCGCGAACAACAGCACGAACCAGATGATGGCGCGCATGGGATTGCCTCTCAGCCGCTCAGCCGCTCAGCGCCCGGCGCCTGCCGCCGCCAGCGCCGCCAGCGTGTCGTCCGGGCGGGGAACGCCCACCTGGCGCGCCTGGCTGGCGACCTGCCTGATCAGTTCGGTGGCCAGCGTGGTGCGGCGCGAGGTCTTGTCGAAGAATCGCAGCAAGGAAGACTGGGCGATCTTCAGGTCGGACTGGGCAATCTCGAACTGCCGGCTCAGCAAGGCCAGCCGCGCATTCAGCAAGCGCAGCTTCAGGTTCTCTTTCAGGAAGAACGCATGCTCGGGCTCGATCAGCATGGCGTCCGGGTGGTCAATGCGGGTCACGCGCACCAGCGAGCGGGCTTCCAGCCAGACCCGTTGCCAGACGGTGTCCCAGGCCTGCCGGCCGCTGCGCCACCACGCCATGGCCCCCGCCCCAGGGCCGTCCGCTGGCGCGGCGGGCACCACGGCGGCGGGTGCGGCCGCGGCCGGCGCTCCCAGCCTGGCGCTGGCGATGCGCGGCGCGGCAACCGCCAACAGCGGCAACTCATCGATCATGCGCACGGCTTCGTCGAGCTTGATGGTGAGCGTCGAGATGTCGGCGACGTTGACGGCCTTGACGCGGTCCAGATCGCGGCTGATGGCGCGCCGCACGCCTTCGAGCCGAGGCTGGTTGTAGCGCGCCAGCCGTTCGTCGCTTTGCTTGAGCGTGGCAACCAGCGGTTCGGCGCTGCCGGTGATGGCGTTTTGTTGCAGGGCGACGCGAATCGACGCCTCGATGTCGACCACCATGTTTTCGTCACGCGAGCGCGACAGGGACTGCAGCAGGTCTTCCAGTTGGCTGCGCTGCAACGCCACCTCGGCCACCCGGCCTTCGAGCAGCGCGACCTTGGCCGACATGTCGCGCATGCCTTCTTCGGCCGCCTTGGCAAGCACGCGCGCCTCGGTGACCTGGCCGGCACTGTCCATCTGGCGCTTGACCAACTCCTGCTCCAGGCTCAGCACGCGCTTGTCGGCCCGCCAGGCCAGGCCCATGCCCAGCAACACCAGCGCCAGCATCACCGCGGCCAACCCGGCCCACCAGCCGCGAGCCGCGCCGTGGCTCACGGCCAGGGGCGGCGCGGCAGGCGCGAGGGGCAGGGCCGCAGGCGCGGCTGGGCTGGTTTCGATGAGCGGGGGCGGAGCGGGAATCACGTTCCAATCGATTGTATGCAGGTGGCCACCGCGTCCAGCGCCGGACGGGTCTGGACGACGTTGCTGAAACCCACCTCCTGGGCCCGCGCCGCGATGCGCGGATGGGTCGCAATCGCCCAGGCCTTGTGCCAATTCTCGACCGTCACGGCCGCGGCCAGGTGGCTGATCGCCTCGGAGCTGCTGAACAACCACAGGTGCTGCTGCGGCTGGTGCAGTGCCGCATCCAGCAAGGCCCGCTGCGCCCGGGTGAAGGTGGGCGGCGCGCTGTGGTAGGCCACCACCTTGCCGACCTGGGCACCCTTGGCGCGCAGTTTGTCGGCCAGCCATTCGCGCCCGCCGTCGCCACGCACCATCAAAACGCTGGCGCCTTGCCAGTCCATCGCGGCGAGCCGGGCCCACAGGGCCTCGGAATCGAACTGGGTCGAATCGGCCGCCGGCTCGATGATCCTTTCGCGCGGGACCCCGAGCTTGTGCAGCGCCTGGCTGGTGCCCGGCCCGGTAGACCCGGCGTAAACATGGGCCGGCCAGAACATCCCGGCCGGCTTGACCGCGAAAAAGTGTTCAGCCGCATTTGGGCTCACAAAGACCACCAGCTTGCGCTGGCCCAGGCGCACCCAGGCCAGCACCACCGCCATCGTGCTGGCCACGGGCGCGATGCGGATCAGCGGCAGCGCCGTGGCGTCGATGCCTTTGGCCCGCAGCCGCACCACCCATTCGGCCGCCTGCGCGGCGGGCCGGGTGATCAGGACCTTCATGGGCTCACGGCGTGTCGGTGGGCAACGCGCTCAGGTAGGCCGCGGCACCCTGCGCATGCAGTTCCGCGGCGACCCGCTCGCCCATCGCGCAGGCCGCCTCCGGCGTGGCGACCGGTTGCCGCACCAGCGCCTTCAGCAACGGCGCTAGCGGGTCCCCGCCGTGGCCCAGCACGGCGCGCAACTCCAGCCGGTCGCCGCTGGTGCCAGTCACCCACACCGCGTGCGCCGCCAGCGGCATGCTGCAACTGCCGCCCAGCGCCCGCGACACCGCCCGTTCGGCCTGCACCGCCAACAGCGTCGGGCCATGGGTCAGGCCGGCCAGGCGCTGGCGCAGCGCGACCGCGTCGGCGCGCACTTCCAGCCCCAGCGCGCCTTGCCCGGCACAGGGCAGCATCTGCGCCGGGTCGAACAGCGCCCGGATCCTGGCGCCCAGCCCAAGCCGCAGCAGGCCGGCCGCCGCCAGCACGATGGCATCGAACTGGCCTTCGTCGAGCTTGCGCAGGCGCGTGTCCAGGTTGCCGCGCAAGGGCTGCACCTTCAAGTCGGGCCGCAGCGCACCGAGTTGAACCACCCGCCGCAGGCTGGAGGTGCCGACCCGCGCGCCCTGCGGCAGATCGCGCCACGACGCGAAGTGATTCGACACCAACGCGTCGCGCGGGTCTTCGCGCTCCAGCACGGCCGCCAGCTCGAAGCCGGCCGGCAAATCCATCGGCACGTCCTTCAACGAGTGCACCGCCAGGTTCGCATGGCCTTGTTCGAGCGCGGTTTCGAGCTCCTTGACGAACAAGCCCTTGCCGCCCACCTTGGCCAGCGAGCGGTCGAGGATCTGGTCACCGCGCGTGGTCATGCCCAGCAGTTGAACCCGCAGCCCGAAACGGCTCTGCAACAGATCGCGAACATGCTCGGCCTGCCACAGTGCGAGGCGGCTTTCGCGGGTGGCGATGACGATGGTTTGCGGCATGGATCGATGCTATCAGGCGCTACGATCGACCCGCCCCGCCCTGCCCTGCATACGCACCCCGAGACGCCCATGCCCCGACCCGCCCCCGCCGCCCGCCCCGCCACGCGCCGCGGATCAGCCGATGCCGCCGAGAAAAACCGGCCGCTGGTCGACGACATCCGCCGCCTCGGCCGCATCCTCGGCGACGTGATCCGCGAACAAGAAGGCCAGGCCGCGTTCGAGCTGATCGAGCAGGTGCGCCAGCTCTCGGTCGCCTACCGCCTGAAGCGCGACACCCGGGCCGGTCGCGCGCTGGCCCGGCTGCTGAAGAACCTGAGCGGCGACCAGACCGTCAGCGTGATCCGTGCGTTCAGCTATTTCTCGCACCTGGCCAACATCGCCGAAGACCGCCAGCATGTGCGCCGGCGCGACCACCACGAGCGCCAGGGCCACCACCAGGAGGGGTCGCTCGCCACCTGCTTCGAGCGCCTGGCGCAGGCCGACATCGGCGCCGCCGAGATCGCCGGGGTGCTGCAACACGCCCACATCTCGCCGGTGCTCACCGCCCACCCGACCGAAGTGCAGCGCAAGAGCATCCTGGACGCCGAACGCGCCATCGCCGAACTGCTGGCCGAGCGCGACACGCTGCACAGCGAGCGCGAGCGCGCCGCCAACGACGCCCTGGTGCGGGCCCGCGTGACGCAGCTCTGGCAGACGCGCATGCTGCGCAGCGCCAAACTGACCGTGACGGACGAAATCGAGAACGCGCTGAGCTACTACCGCAGCACTTTTTTGCGCCAGATCCCGCGCCTGTACCGCGAGATCGAAGAGGCCCTGCCCGGGTTGCCGATAGCCACCTTCTTCCGCATGGGCAACTGGATTGGCGGCGACCGCGACGGCAACCCCTTCGTCACCGCCGCCACCTTGAGAACCGCGCTGGCCCGGCAGAGCGAAACCGTGCTGCGCTACTACCTGACCGAAGTCCACGAGCTCGGCGCCGAGCTGTCGATCTCGGCCACGCTGTGTCCGGTGACGCCGCAAATGCAGGCCCTGGCCGACGAATCGCCCGACCAGAACCCGCACCGCGAGGACGAGCCGTACCGGCGCGCGCTGATTGGCGTCTATGCCCGTCTGGCCGCCACGCTGCATGAGTTGACCGGCACCGAAGCGCTGCGCCACGCGGTGGCGCCGCAACGCGCCTATGCATCGGCCGACGCGCTGCTGGCCGACCTGCGCGCCATCGAAGCCTCGCTGCACGCCCACCACGCGCAGGCCCTGTGCGGTCCGCGCCTGCGGCCGCTGATGCGCGCGGTGCAGGTGTTCGGCTTTCACCTGGCCACGGTCGACCTGCGCCAAAGCTCGGACAAACACGAGGCCGTGCTGGCCGAGCTGCTGCGGGTGGCGCAGGTGGAGCGCGACTACAGCGCGCTGCCCGAAGAACAGCGCCGCGCCCTGCTGATGCGTTTGCTCAACGACGCGCGCCCGCTCCAGGTGCGCGCCGCGCC
>JAYSVE010000949.1:0-2669 GCA_043718725.1 Methylibium sp. | reverse complement strand
CCTGCGAGCATCTGGGGATGCTCACCAAGGGTGATTTGATGCGAACCTGGTTTCGAGTGCTCACCGAAAACACCAGTCGATACGTTCCGGGGTCGCAGCTGATCACCCTCAAGGAAGCACGGCACGGCGCACCGTCCCAACAACCGGCGGCCTTCAACGAAGCCTGGCTCACATGCCTGTCGAGGGTCTGAACGGCCTGGTAGCGCGCCAATGGCGAACGGGCATTCGTAAACCCGAACGCCCTCCATCTTTGAAGCAAGGCGCGGCGTCAAATTCGACGCCGCGCAAAACACAATCAAACCACCGACAACGCCACGTCGATGTTTCCACGCGTCGCGTTGGAGTACGGGCACACCTCGTGCGCTGTCGCCACCAGCTTTTCGGCGGCGGCGCGTTCCATGCCGGGCACGCTGACGGCCATGGCGACGGCGATGCCGAACGCACCCGGCTTGCCGACCATGGCCCCGATGCTCACGTCGGACTTGATCGACACATCCGGACTCAGCGTGATCTTCTCGCGCGCGGCCACGGCCTTCATCGCGCCGATGAAGCAGGCCGAATAGCCCGCCGCGAACAGCTGCTCGGGGTTGGTTCCGGCGCCGCCATTGCCGCCGAGTTCCTTGGGTGTGTCGAGCGCGAGCTTGATCGCGCCGTCCGGTGATTGAGTGCTGCCGGTGCGCCCGCCCGTCGAGGTGGCGTGGGCGGTGTAGAGGGCTTTTTCGATGGCCATGTGAAGGCTCCTGAGGTTGATACGGCGGCACTCGTGCCGCACGGGTTGAAAAGGCGGCTCAAGCCGCACGGGTTGCAAAGGCGGCTCAAGCCGCCATGGGGGTGAACTGGTTGAGCTGCGTGCGCAAGGCCTTGAGCCGCGTGACGAGTGACGCCAGTTCGTCGATCTCGCAACCGGTGGCGCAGGCCACGGTACGCGGCACGCGGGTGGCGCGAGCTTTCAGCCTGCGCCCGGCGGCCGTGAGTTGCAGAAGCACGCGCCGCTCGTCGACCGCGTCGCGCAGGCGCTGCAGCAGGCCGGCGCTTTGCAGGCGCTTGAGCAAAGGCGTGAGCGTGCCGGAATCGAGCGACAGCCGCTCGCCGATCTGCGAGACGGTGATGCCATCGCCTTCCCAAAGCACCAGCATCACCAGGTACTGCGGGTAGGTCAGGCCAAGCGGCTTAAGGAGCGGCTTGTAGACCTTGGTCATTGCCAGCGATGCCGAATACACGGCGAAGCACAACTGATGGTCCAGCGCCAGCCAGTCCATCGTGTTGGTGGTGGAGCGGGAGCGCGCTGAGCGAGGCATGGGCAAAAGTATAGCGAGCCATTAGATTGTGTGCAACTTAAGTTCTCGGCTCCGTTCGAGTTGATGGCCGGAGCGTGGCCGCTCAGGTCATCGCCGCCGCGTTGACTGAGGTTGAAGCTGACCTCACCCGCATTGACTTTGTAGACCCCATGCCGAACCTGCCCGGCGACAGCACGGGCGCCCCGTTTGGCGCGCGGTATGCCCAAAGCCCGAAGCCCTCGGGTTCCCGCGCCTGCTCGATGCCTTGCCCTCCAAGGGAGAACAGGGGTGGAGCCGAGGTCACAACCTCGGGGGCAACGCATGCAAGGCACGCTTCAGCCGCCGCACCGGGCGCGCGGTGAAGCGCCGGTCCACTGCGAGCGTCATCGCGCCGAGATGACTACGCTGTACCGCCTGGTGCGGCAGCACGCCGCGACCCTCATCGCCCAGACCGGAGCCGACGCCGGCGCCGATTTTCCGAGGTTCGTGACGGACGAGTTCGACGCGTTCCTCGAGTGCGGCATCCTGGCCCACGGCTTCCTGAGGCTGTGCCGCGACGACTGTGGCCACGACCCGCTGGTCGCCTTCATCGGCAAGCGGCGCGGCCTGTGCCCGTCGTGCTGCGCCCGGCGCATGGCGCAGCCGGCGGCCCACCTGGTGGACCAGGTCATCCTCCATGTGCCGGTTTGCCAGTGGGTGCTGTCGGAGTCACCGTGCCTCGGGTGCCAGCAACGTGATCTGCGAGCGCGAAAGGAACTTCCTGAAGTCGCGATCAAAGGTGACCAGATGCTCGCCGGCGGAATGCGTTGCCGCCGCCAGCCAGGCGTCCGGCAGGTCGTTGCCGCCGAGGTTCTTGTTCAGCCACAGTTGCCTCAGCACCGGCCATTCCTTGCCGAGCCGAGCCAGCTCAACACCGGGCGCGGCCAGCAGCGCATCGACGAAGCCAATCGCATCGGCCACCGGCGTGGGCATGCTGAAGACTTTCGGGCTGGTCACCAGCCGCAAAAAGCTCGCGACCACCATCGGCATGAGCGTGAACAACGCCCCGCCCGGACTGGCCGATAGCGCCTGCTCCAGCCAGGCACGGGCCACCGAGTGATGAGGGTGGTCGCTGCGCGACGCGGCCACCAGAACGGTGACATCAGGTGTCATCGTCCAGCGCCTTCAACAGCGACTTGTTGCTGAGCGGGTTGACCCCTTCGACCAGCCCGCCGCGGCCCTTGAACACCGGCAAGCGCGCCTTGGCCCGCTGGCCGGCGGCAACGGGGGTGCGCAGGCGCAACTGCAGCCCTTCTTCTATCAAGCGCGTCAGGCTGGTTCGTTGCCGGGCCGCCAATGCCTTGGCATCGGCAAGCAAATGATCATTGATGTCGAGCGTGGTCTTCATGGGAC
>JAYSVE010000948.1:0-15491 GCA_043718725.1 Methylibium sp. | reverse complement strand
CAGTTTCCAGTTGTCGATTTCCTTGCGCTCGTCCTCGTTGAACGAGCGCCCGCTGGGCAGCAACGCCGTGTCGATCTCGACCAGCAGGTCGCGCGCGGCGACGTCCCACTCCTTGGCATACGCATTGCGCTTCTCGGTGTCGGTGATGTAGATGAACATCTCTTTTTCGTAGCGCCGCATGCGCTCGCCCTGGAGCTGCACGCGGGCCAGGATACCGGCGGCCACGAAGTTGCCCTGCACGGACCGCTCGACCTGCGTTTGGACGCTGGAGATCATGTACAGCACGCCCAGCGCGGACAACACCGCAAAAACCGCTGCAACCAGGGTGGACGGTGAAAAACGGCTCAACATGAAGTGCTCCAAGGGGGGCGTGGCGGGCCGGACTGTTGCGCCGCGCGTGGCGCCCTGCCGGGGAGTTCTGCACGGTCCGCGGTCACTCGTCGGCCGCGGAGCAAGTATCGCTCAACGAGGGCTCCACCTCCGGTGGACGGCGAAGCGCGCGCGCCGCATGCGTCGCCTCACCGGCAGCCCATCGAACGCCAGTTTCTGAAACCGTAGACTTGTTCCTCTCACAGCCAGGGGTTTCGATGCGGCGACTTTTTTTGGCATGGGCACTCTTCGCATCGGTGCCCGCGCAGGCCGCCAGCATCGCCAGCGTCAGCCCGCAGGGTGAAGTCGCGCAGGTGCGCCAGGTCACGGTCAAGTTCAGCGAGGCCGTGGTGGCGTTCGGCGACCTGCGTCTGCCCGACCCGATGAGCCTGAGCTGCCAGGGCGCGGTGCCCGCGGGCGCCGGCCGCTGGGCCAGCGACCGGGTCTGGGTCTATGACTTCAAGACTGCCCTGGTGCCCGGCACGCGCTGCACGCTGAGCGCCCGCGCCGATTGGAAACCCGGCGGTGGTGCACTGACCGGCAGGCAGGACTTCAGCTTCAGCACCGGCGGCCCGGCGGTGGTCTCCATCCAACCGCAGGACGGCGCCACCATCGACGAAGACCAGCACTTCCTGCTGCGGCTGAGCGGCGCCGCGGTCGGGTCCAGCGTCGCCGCCAACGTGTGGTGCGAGGTCCAGGGCATCGGCGAACGCCTGGCGGTGCGGGTGGTCGCGGGCAAGGACCGCGACGCTTTGCTCAAGGCGCGCCGGGTCGACAAGCAGGCGGCGCAGATGCTGGTGCTGGCCTGCCCGAGGCCGTTGCCCGCCGATGCGGCGGTGCGGCTGGTGTGGGGCAAGGGCATCGCCGCGGCGGCCAACCCCAAGCTCACGACCAGCGTCGAACAAATCCACAGGTACCAGGTGCGCAAGGCCTTCGTCGCCGAGTTTTCTTGCGAGCGTGAACGCGCCGGCGCGCCGTGTTGGCCGGTGCTGGCGATGAGCCTGAATTTTTCAGCGCCGGTGCCGCGCGCGTTGGCTCAGCAGGTTCGGCTCAAGGCGGCCGGCGGTGCCGCCATGGCACCCATTGTCGACAAGGACGACCGTGCCGAAGACCTGCAGACGATCACCTTCCCCCGCCCGCTGCCCGAGAACGCGACGCTCCTCATCGAGCTGCCGCCGGACTTCAAGGACAACGCCGGGCGCCCGCTGGCCAACGCGTCGGCGTTTCCTATGACAGTCAAGACCGCCGAGGCCCCGCCCCTGGCCAGGTTTGCGACGGCGCCGTTCGGTGTCGTCGAATGGACCGCCGACGCCATGCTGCCCGTCACGCTGCGCCATGTGCAGGGCGATCTGCGGCCGGGAGCGAACACCGGCAGCGTGCGCGTGCTGCGCCTGCTGAACGACGCCGACATCATTCGCTGGCTCGCCCGCGTCAGACAGCTCGACGGCGATTTTGCCGCGCGTGGCGTCTCGCTGCTGCGGGACCAGAAGGACGCGCGCCGGCTCGACTTACCGCAACTGCGGGCCGGCCCCCAGGGTGATGAGAGGCGCCCGTTCGAGGTGGTCGGCCTGCCGCTGCCCGAGCCCGGCTACCACGTGGTGGAGATCGAATCGCGGCGCCTGGGCGAGTCGCTTCTCGACCCCAAGGCAGCGATGTTCGTGCGCACCGGCGCGCTGGTCACCAACCTGGGCGTGCACTTCAAGCGCGGGCGCGACGGCGCGCTGGTGTGGGTGACCACGCTGGACCGCGCCCGGCCGGTGAACGGCGCCGATGTGGCCGTCAGCGACTGCAAGGGCCAGCGCCTGTGGGCAGGCCGCACCGACGCGCAAGGCCTGGCGCGCATTCCCCAGGCGTTCGCGGACCGGGTCGACTGCGCCAGCGGCAGCGGCAGCGGAAGCGACGGCGACAGCGACGGCGACAGCGACAGCGACAACCAAGCGGCCCTGTTCGTCAGCGCCCGCAAGGCCGACGCCCAGGGCCGGGTCGACACCGCGTTTGTGTTGAGCGGCTGGAACAAGGGCATCGAGCCCTGGCGCTTCAACGTGCCGACCGGCGGCGGCCCCGAACCGGACGCGCGCGCCCACAGCGTGCTCGACCGCAGCCTGCTGCGCGCGGGCGACACGCTGTCGATGAAGCATTTCATCCGCCAGGAGACCGCCGCCGGCCTGGCCTGGCTGAAGCCGGACGACCTGCCGACCCAGGTGAAGCTGGTGCACCAGGGCAGCGGCCAGGAATTCGCGCAAGCGCTGCAATGGAGCGGCTCGCGCAGCGCCGTCTCCACCTGGAACATCCCTGGCGCGGCCAAGCTCGGCACCTACGAGCTGCTGTTGCAGCGCGGCCAACCCGGCGACGACAGGCGCTTTCGCCAATGGAGCAGCGGCAACCTTCGGGTCGAAGAATTTCGGGTGCCCCTGGTGGATGCGCGCCTCAGCGGCCCGCAGGCGCTGGCCGTGGCGCCCAAGGAGCTGGCCTTCGCGCTGCAGTTGAGCTACCTCTCCGGCGGCCCCATGGCGCAGGCGCCGGCGCGCGCCTCGGCGCTGCTCAACCACCGCGTGGTCGGCTTCGCCGGGTTCGACGAGTTCTCTTTCGAGCCCCCGCGCGAGCCCGGCGAGACGCCGCAAACCAACGAAGGCGACGAAGGCGACGAGCGCCCGGCCGGCGACGGCAAGCTCATTGCCGACAAGTTGCCGCTGAGCACCGACACATCCGGCGCCGCCAGCTTTGCGCTCAAAGACCTGCCGCGCATCACCCGGCCCGCCGAGCTGCTGGCCGAGGTGAGCTTCAACGACCCCAACGGCGAGGTGCAAACCACCAGCGCGCGCATCCATCTGTGGCCCAGCGCGGTGGTGCTGGGCATCAAGGCAGGCGCGTGGGCCAGCAACCGCGGCAAGGTCAGGTTCACGGCCGTGGCCCTGGACACTTCGGGACGGCCCGTCAAGGGCCAGCGGGTCGAGGTACGCGGCCGGCTGAGCCAGGTCATCAGCACCCGCAAGCGCATGGTCGGCGGCTTCTACGCCTACGACAACCGCACCGAGGTCCAGGAGATCGGCAGCCTGTGCAGCGGCAGTACCGACGAGCGCGGCCTGCTGCTGTGTGACGCCACGCTGCAAACCGCCGGCGCGGTGGAGCTGGTCGTGCGTGGCAGCGACGCGCAGGGCAACCTCAGCCAGGCCGCCACCAGCGTGTGGGTCACCCGGCAGGGTGAGCTTTGGTTCGCGCAGGACAACGACGACCGCATCGACCTGCTGCCCGAGAAAAAGCACTACGAACCCGGCGAGACCGCGCGGCTGCAGGTGCGCATGCCGTTTCGCGAGGCGACGGCGCTGCTCAGTGTCGAGCGCGAGGGCATCCTCGACACCCGCCTGGTCACGCTGCGCGGCGACGACCCGACCATCGACTTGAAGATCGAGAAGGGCTGGGGCCCGAACGTCTACGTGAGCGTTCTGGCGCTGCGCGGGCGGGTGCGCGACGTGCCCTGGTATTCGTTGTTCACCTGGGGCTGGAAGGAGCCGTTGAGCTGGGTGCGAAGCTTTGTCTACGAAGGGCGCGAATACCAGGCGCCGACCGCGCGGGTCGACCTGTCCAGACCGGCCTTCAAGCTCGGCGTGGCGGCGCTGCGGGTGGGCATTGCCGAGCACGCGTTGCAGGTCAGCGTGAGCGCCGACCGGCCGCAATACAGCATCCGCCAAAAGGCGCAGGCGCGCATCAAGGTCACCCAGGGCGGCCAGCCGCTCGCTGGCGCGGAGGTGGCGTTTGCCGCGGTCGACGAAGGCCTGCTCGCGCTGCGCGCCAACGCGTCGTGGGACTTGCTTGGCGCGATGCTCCAGCAGCGCCCGTGGGGGGTCGAGACCAGCACCGCGCAGAGCGAAATCATCGGCAGGCGCCACTACGGCCGCAAGGCGCTCGCCGCCGGCGGCGGCGGCGGGCGCGGCGGCACGCGCGAGCTGTTCGACACGCTGCTGCTGTGGAAGGCGCAAGTGCCGCTCGACGCCAACGGCGAGGCGCTGGTCGAGGTGCCGTTGAACGATTCGCTCAGCAGCTTCAGGCTGGTGGCCGTGGCCGACGCGGGGGTGGACCGGTTCGGCACGGGCAGCACCAGCATCCGCGTCACGCAAGACCTGCAGTTGCTGGCTGGCCTGCCGCCGCTGGTGCGCGAAGGCGACCGATTCAGCGCCATGCTGACCCTGCGCAACACCACGGCGCGCGAGATGACGGTGCGCGCCAGCTTGCAAGGCGTGGTCCACGGCGGCGACGCCAGGGCCCGCGCCCCGCTCGCGCTGGCGCCGCAAAACGTGGTGCTGGCCGCGGGCGGCGCCAAGGAGGTGGCCTGGCCGGTGGAGGTGCCGGCCGACGCGATCAGCGTGGCCTGGGACGCCGGCGCCGAAGAGCAGACCGGCACCGCGCCGGAGCGCGCCAGTGACCGCCTCAGGTTCAGCCAACGCGTCGGCGCCGCCGTGCCGGTGCGGGTGCTGCAGGCCAGCGTGCAGCAGCTTGACGGCAGCCTCATGGTGGCGGTGGCGCCACCCACCGATGCCTTGGCGGCCGGCGGCGTCAGGCGCGGCGGCATCCACGTCGCGGTGCAAGCCAGGCTGAGCGGCGCGCTGCCCGGGATGCGGCGCTATTTCGAGACCTACCCCTTTACCTGCCTGGAGCAACAAGTCTCCAAGGCGGTCGGCCTGGCGGACGCCACGCTGTGGGCCGGCGTGACCAACGCGCTGCCGACCTACCTGGACAGCGACGGCCTGGCGAACCACTTCCCGCCGCGCACCGAGGACGGCGCGCGCGGCAGCGACCGGCTCACGGCCTACGTGCTGGCGGCCACGCACGAAGCCCGATTCGAACTGCCGGGCGGCGCACGCGAGGCGATGCTGGCCGGCCTGACCGCCTTTGTCGAGGGCCGCATCGAACGCCGGTTCTGGTCGCCGCGCGCCGACCTGGACGTGCGCAAGTTGTCCGCCATCGAAGCGCTGTCGCGCTACGGCCGCGCGCAGGCGCGGATGCTCGGGTCGGTGAACCTCACGCCCAACCTGTGGCCGACCGCGGCGGTGATTGACTGGCTGAATATCCTGCGCCGCGTCGACGCCATTCCCGAGCAGGCCAGGCGCCTGGATGAAGCCCGGCAAATCCTGCGCGGCCGCCTCACCTACGCCGGAACCACGCTGAAGTTCAGCGATGAAGAGGGCGACTTCTGGTGGTGGCTGATGGACAGTGCCGACGCCAACGCCGCGCGGCTGATCCTGGCCGTGCTCGACGACCCGGCCTGGCGCGAAGACCTGCCGCGCATGGTGCTGGGCAGCCTGGCGCGCCAGCGCGGCGGCGCCTGGCTGACGACGACCGCCAACCTGTGGGGCTCACTGGCGCTGGACAAGTTCTCGGCCAAGTTCGAGTCGGTCAGGATCGGCGGCAAAACTGTCGCCACACTGGCCGGCGGCGCGGCCGACCGCAGTGCCAGCGTCGACTGGCGCGCGTCGGCCGACGGCGGCGCCATGACGCTGCCCTGGCCCGACCAACAAGGCATCCTCCATGTCAACCAGGAGGGCCCGGGCAAGCCCTGGCTCACGGTCCAAAGCCTGGCCGCCGTGCCGCTGACGGCGCCACGGCGCGCCGGCTACGGCATTGCCCGCAGCATCACCGCGGTAGAGCAAAAGGACAAGGGCAAATGGTCGCGTGGCGACGTGCTGCGGGTGCGTCTGGAGGTCGACGCCCAGGCCGACATGACCTGGGTCGTGGTCAGCGACCCGGTGCCCGGGGGCGCCACGATCCTGGGCTCGGGGCTGGGGCGCGATTCCGCGATCGCCACGCGCGCCGAACGCAAGGAGGGCAACGCCTGGGCCGCCTATGAGGAGCGCGGCTTTGAGGCCATGCACAGCTATTTCGAGTTTCTGCCGCGCGGCAAGCATGTCATCGAATACACCTTGCGGCTGAACAACCCGGGCCGCTTTGCGCTGCCGCCGACGCGTGTCGAGGCGATGTACGCGCCAGAGAGTTTTGGCGAGGCGCCGAATGCCGCGATCGAGGTGAGCCCGTGAGCGCGGCGCCGTGCCTGGCGCGCGGGCTGCTGAGCTGCGCGCTGGCGGCCACCGCGATGGCTGCGCAGGCGCTGCCGACCTTCGACCAGGTCAAGGCGGCGCACCAGCCCTCGGACATCACCCTGCTGGACCGCCACGGCGAACCGATTCAAACCCTGCGCGTCGACGCCAGCGTGCGCCGCCTGCCCTGGGTGGCGCTGGCCGACATGTCGCCCGCGCTGCTGCAGGCCATCGTGCTGAGCGAGGACCGGCGCTTCCCAGAACACAGCGGCGTCGACTGGGCGGCGGTGGCGCGCAGCGCCTGGGGCAATGCGTGGAACACGCGCACCCGAGGCGCGTCGACGTTGACCATGCAGTTGGCCGGCCTGATCGACGCCGGCCTGGCGCGGCCGGCCGGCGGCCGCAGCCTGGCGCAAAAGCTCGACCAGGCGATCACCGCGACCCGGCTCGAGGCGCAATGGCGCAAGAGCGAGATCCTCGAGGCCTACCTCAATTCGGTGGCGTTTCGCGGCGAGGTCGTGGGCATCAACGCGCTGGCGCAAACCACCTTCGGCAAACACCCTAGCGGGCTCGACACGCAGGAGGCCGCGGTCGCCGCCGCGCTGCTGCGCGGACCGAACGCTTTGGCCCCCACCGTGGCCGCGCGCGCCTGCGCTGTGCTGAGCTTGCAGCGCGCGCCCTGCGCCGGCCTGGAGGCGCTGACCGAAACCGCGCTGGCCCGCAAGGGCGGCATGCCGCTGGGTGAACAACTGGCGCCGCACTTTGCGCGTCAACTGCTCGCGGCCCGCGGCCCGCCCGGTCAGCGCAGCACGCTCGACGCCGGCCTGCAACGCGTGGCAATTCGCGCGCTGCGCCGCCAACTGACCGAGCTGCGCGGGCGCCAGGTCGAAGACGGCGCCGTCGTCGTGCTCGACAACGCCAGCGGCGCGGTGCTGGCTTGGGTCGGCTCCAGCGGCGACCTGTCGGACGCGGCGCAGGTCGACGGCGTGCTGGCGCGGCGCCAGCCCGGCTCCACCTTGAAGCCGTTTGTCTACGCCCTCGCGTTCGAGCGGCGCCTCATCACGCCGGCCAGCCTGCTCGACGATTCACCGGCGCAGATCGCAACCGGCGGCGGCCTGTACCTGCCGAAAAACTACGACCGTCATTTCAAGGGCTGGGTCAGTGCCCGCCTGGCCCTGGGCGCCAGCCTCAACGTGCCGGCCGTGCGCGTGGCCGAACTGCTCGGGCCCGAGGCGGTGCACGCGCGTCTCAACCAGCTCGGCCTGGCCCTGACCGAGAGCGCCGGCCACTATGGCCATTCGCTGGCGCTGGGCGGCGCCGAGGTCACGCTGCTGGCGCTCAGCAACGCCTACCGGACCTTCGCCAACGGCGGCCGCCATTCAAAGGTCGCGCTGCGTGGCGACAGTGCGGCTCCGGACACCGCCACGACCGTGGCCGACCCCGCCGCGGTGTTCCTGGCCACTGACATCCTGGCCGACAACAACGCGCGCGCGCAAACCTTCGGTCTGGACAGCGCCCTGGCGACGCGTGGATTTGCCGCCGTGAAGACCGGCACCAGCAAGGACTTGCGCGACAACTGGTGTGTTGGCTTCACCGACCGCTACACCGTCGGCGTGTGGGTCGGCAACGCCAGCGGCGCGGCGATGCACGACGTCAGCGGCGTCAGCGGCGCAGCGCCCGTGTGGCAGGCGCTGGTGCGCCATCTGCACGCTGGCCGGCCGTCGCGCCACCCCGCCGCGCCGGTGGGCGTGACCGGCTCCACGGTTCGCTTTGATGCGCACGCTGAGGCGGCGCGGCATGAGTTCTTCATGGCCGGCACCGAGCAGGCGCTGCAACGCGCCGCCACGCAGGTCGGTCTGGCGCAGGCCTTCGGCATCAGCAGCCCGCGCGATGGCAGCGTCTTTGCGCTTGACCCCGACATGCCGCCGAGGGCCCAGCGCATTCGCTTCGAGGGCGAGGCCGGCATGTGGGTGCTCGATGGCCGGCGCCTCGGTTCGGGCCCGACCTGGCTCTGGGCGCCATGGCCGGGCCGGCACCGGCTGGAGCTGTTGGGGCGCGACGGCAAGCCGCTGCACGCGGTTCGATTCGAGGTGCGCGGCGCGGCCGTGACGGCGCCGCCCGGCACGCGTCGACGCCTCAGCCAGCCTTGAAGAGGCGCTCCATGGCCACGTCGATCACCATGCCGCACAGGCTGTAGATCAGCGAGCCGATGAGTGCGGCCACGAAGCCGGTGACCTGGAAACCGTCGAGCATCGACGCCGCGAAATAGAACATCAGCGCGTTGATGACAAACAAAAACAGCCCCAGCGTGACGAGGGTGACCGGCAAGGTCAGCAGCACCAGGATGGGCCGCAGCAACGTGTTCAGCAAGCCCAGCACGAACGCCGCGATCAGGGCCGAGGTGAAGCTCTTCACCACGACACCCGGGTACAGGTGCGCCACCAGCAACAGGGCGGCGGCCAGGAGGAGCCAGCGAACGATGATTTTCATGGGCGCAGCATACCTTGCGATGCGCACCGGCTCGACCTTCAACACGACCCGGTCACGCCGACGCGCAGTGTCGCGGCGCGCCTCGCAGAACGCATGGCCATTGCATCGCGTGCCCGATGCGTACGCGCATTGATGCGTGCTGACGACAAAAGGCCGCGTCGACTCGAAAGAAAGCGTGTTTCTCCTATGAAAACGGCTTCTCAATGCGGCATTCACGCAGTACCATTCGCACCGCGCGGGGTATTGGAGAAATGAGAGTCCACGCGGCTCTCGCCCGACCCGAGCACATCAACAACTACTTGTGATGGAGAAATTGAAATGGCAACTGCGAAAAAGGCTCCCGCGAAAAAAGCGGCGCCAGTGAAGAAGGTTGCGGCCAAGAAGGCCGCACCTGCGAAGAAGGCCGCGGCGGCCAAGAAGGTTGCCGTGAAGAAAGCGGCGCCGGTCAAGAAGGCTGCTCCGGCCAAGAAGCGCACTCCCAACGCCGCCTTCATGAAGGCGATGACCCCGAGCGCGGCCCTGGCTGCCATCATCGGCGCCACGCCGGTGCCGCGCACCGAGGTCACGAAGAAAGTCTGGGAGTACATCAAGAAGAACAAGCTTCAAGATGCCGCCAAGCGCACGATGATCAATGCCGACGCCAAGCTGAAGGAAATCTTCAACAAGGCCCAGGTGTCGATGTTCGAGATGACCAAGCTGATCAACGGTCACCTCAAGTAAGCACGCCGCGCGTGCTGCCAAAAGCCGGTGCCCTGCACCGGCTTTTTTTTGCCCTGTCATGGCGCCGAACCGGCGTCCAGGAACGTCGGCCGGCAGAGGCGTCAGCGACCGCGGGGTTCAACCAGCCCGAACAGCGCGGCGCCGTTGTCCCAGGCGATGCGCCGGGCGATGACCGGGTCCAGGTCGCCGAGCCAGCGGCGTGCCTCTTGCATCAGCGCTTCGTAGCCCTGCCAGCGCGCATTGACCCAGGTGTCGGAGCCGATCATGAAGCGGCCCGGGAACTCGGTGAACAAGGCTTTCCATTCCGCGCTGAGCTGGCCGTTGGCCTCGGTCAGGCCGGGCCGGTACGACAGTTCGCCCATCAGGCCGGGATGGCGCACCAGCAACACCCGAACGCGCGCGACCGGCGTGCCGCCGATGCCCGTGTGGGCCCAGATCAGCCGTGCTCTCGGCGCATGCGCCATCAACAGGTCAATGGCGTTGTCGTCCACATGGGCCAGCACCGCAAGGCCTTTCGATTGCGCGAGCTTCATCAATTGGGCGGCCACCGGGCCGTTGGCGTTGGCGCTGTCGTAGAGGTGGAATTCGCCCAGCCCGCGGTACGGACCCACGGCGGTGCCGCCGGCCAGTTCCGCTTGGACCATCGCCGCAATGCCGGGGTCGTTGAACCAACCGCTGTAGTCGGCGCGGTTTCGGTACAGGCGCACGAACGGCACGACCTGGACGCCCGCCGCCGCGGCCTGGGCCTTGGCGTTGGCCAGGGCCAGGGTGCCTTCGTTGGGCCGGCTGTTGGCAAGGATCGCGCGCACGCCGCTGCGCTGCATGCGGCCCAGCACATCGTCCAGCGGGTGGCCCGACTGGCGCGCTTCGTCGTTGTAGTGCAGGTGGGCGTCGAACAGCGGGCCGGTGTACGGCTCGGCGCGGGCCGGCGCCGCCGCCAGCGCCAGCCCGGCCGCCAACGCAACGGCAAGAGTGAGGGCGCGGGCGCGGCAGATCAGCGGTAGCCCGCGCCAGCCCGCGTCGCGCATGGGGTGGGCAAGGTGGACGTTCATGCAGAGTGCGCGTGCTGACGATTCAGCGGCGCGCCAGGCGCCGCTGGACAAACTCGAGCCGGTCCTGGCCCCAGAAAATTTCCGCCTCGATCACGTAGCTCGGTGAGCCGAACACGCCGGTGTCGATGGCCCGCTGCGTGTTGGCTTCGTATTGCCGTTGCACGCTGGGCGCCTGGGCGTCGTCCAGGCGTTGGGCGGCCAGCCCGGTTTCGTTCAGCAGGGCCGCCAACACCCCGGCGTCGGCGATGTTGCGCTGCTGAGCCCACACCGCCTTCAGCACCGCGCCGGTGAGCCGCATCGCCGCGCCGTCGCCATCGTGCGCCTGCACCGCGATGATCAGCCTGGCAGCGGCGTCGCCGGCCACCGGAAAGAAGCTCGGCTGCAGGTTCAGCGGCAGTTCGAGATGCTCGGCAAAGCGCTTGAGCTCGACCAGCCGATAGGCCTGGCGTTGCGGCGCGCGCTGGGCCAGCGGCAGGCCGCCCGACACCGGGAACACCTTGCCGCCCAGATCGATCGGCAGCACCTGGACCCGGGCGCCGGCCGCCTGGGCGATGTCGGCGAAACGCAAGTGGCCGAGGTAGGTCCAGGGGGATTGCGGCGCAAGGTAGTAGTCGACGATGTGGCTCAAGATGATCTCCGGGTGGATGGGGTTCACAGTCTAGTGGCGCAATGTGGTGGGGGCCGCCTGGTCAGCGAGCCGCCAGCGTCCCACCGCGATGACGCAACGCATTGCAGGGATTTGCCCATGTGCCTAAAGTCGGCCTGCGCCAACGAGACATTGACGGAGATGCCATGCCTGCATTTTCAAGTCTGATCGGCGAGCGTCTGGAGCGCTTGCCCGTTAAGGTCGCGCTCGACTGGCCCGGCGGCCATGCCGGCCAGGCCCACGCCGTTGTGCGGCTGCGGTTTCACGAACCGCGCTGGCTGGGCGCACTGGCGCGCGGCCAGATCGGCACGCTGGCAGATGCCTATGTGCGCGGCAAACTCGACATCGAAGGCTCGATGGCCGACGTGATGGCGGTGGCCGCCGAGTTGGTGGGCGATCCGCGCCGCTCCCAGATGGCGCAGTCGTGGTGGCGCAAGCTGGTCGCCTGGCACCCGCGCGGGCAGGCCCTGCTCCTGCGCGACGCCCGCCGCATCCAGTTCCACTACGACGTGTCGGACGATTTCTATGCCCTCTGGCTGGATCCGCGGCGGGTTTACTCCTGCGCCTATTTCCGCAGCGCCGACGCGACGCTGGCCCAGGCCCAGGAAGACAAGCTCGACCTGGTGTGCCGCAAATTGCGCCTGTCCGCCGGCCAGCGGCTGCTCGATATCGGCGCCGGCTGGGGCGGCCTGCTGATGTGGGCAGCCGAGCACTATGGCGTGCAAGGCCTGGGCATCACGCTGTCGAAAAACCAGCATGCCCATGTGAACCGGCTGATCACCGAACGCGGCCTGGCCGCACGGGTGGAGATGCGGCTGCTCGACTACCGCGATTTGCCCGAGGACGAGCCCTTCGATCGCATCGCCTCGATCGGCATGTTCGAGCATGTCGGCCGGGCGCGCCTTCCGGCGTATTTCTCCAAGCTGCACAGTTTGTTGCGCCCGGGCGGGCTGGTGTTGAACCACGGCATCACGGCGAGCGGCTTGAACCATGCCCAGCTCGCGGCGGGCATGGGCGACTTCATCGAGAAATACATCTTCCCCGGCGGCGAGTTGGCGCATGTGTCGCGGGTCACCCAGGACTTGTCGGCCACCGGCCTTGAACTGCTGGACGCCGAAAACCTGCGCCCCCATTACGCACGCACCCTGTGGGCCTGGTCCGACGCGCTCGAGCGCCAGCTCGAAGCCGCGCGCAATCTCACCCCCGAAGCCACCGTGCGCGCCTACCGGCTGTTCCTGGCCGGTTGCGCCATGAGTTTCGAGCGCGGCTGGATCTCGCTGTTCCAACTGCTGGCGTCCCGGCCGGACGGCAACGTGGAGAGCGGGACGATGCGCGGCGCGCAGTCGGCCTACCCGTTCAACCGTGAGCATGTCTATGCAAAGCCCGTGTTGACACGCGGCGAAATGGCAACTCCCGCAGCACACGAGCCAAGGCCGAATCAACCGGCTCCTTGCCGACCTGAACCGCCTGGAGCAGGCTTGGGGTGAAGCGCGCGAAGGCGTCGTCAGCGAAGCCTTCAAGGATTTGCTCAGGGGTTGGGGCCGACTGCACGACCTGTTGTTCGTGGATCGTGACGATCTGACGCGCGGCGCCGTGGCCCGCCGACCTGGCGCAGCTCGAAAAACCGCTCAAGCCGTTCGTCGCCCTCAAGCGCGCGCACCTGGACCCACCGCGGGTCCGCAGCCCCGCCTCCTCATCGTGAGGACTTGTAAGAACCGTGTTGCCTCGGGGCCAGGTGAAACGCAAACCTTCGGGATGGGACGAGGCCACATCCGCCGGGCCCTTGTCGGGCACGGTTGACCTGCGGCACGGCGCCGGCACGCAAGTTCCCGGCACGCCGTGGCAGTTACAGGTTCATCCGCACCGTTACCTGCCGAGTGCTGGCCCCCCCTAACCTGAGGGTGCGGCAAACATTGTTGGACTTTCAACCTGCGACAGCGGGCGGTTGGCAAACAAGGGCGATGCGGCGCGCTGATGCACCTCGCAGACATCCGACTCTGCCTTGACTCAGCCTCACGCGTCTCCGCGCTTGCCCCCGCGGCTCTTCGAGCCAAGTGCTTTCGGCAAACATTCTGAATTGGGACGATCCATGAAACTCACACGTAAACATGCAAAGTTGGTCATCGCCGAGGCGGTCAGCGGGCTGGCTCTCATTGGTTGCGGCGGCGCAGTCACTGACGACCCCACGGCCGCGGCTCCTGTCGCCGAAGTCAATGTCATGGAGGATGCGGAGCGGCTTCGATGGAGGAGCCTTGATTCGACCCCTCCGACGGTGGCGGTGGAAGGCACCTGGGGGACGGGAACAGGCGGCCCCATCGCCGTCTACGGCAAGGCCGCGGACAACATGCGGCTGTATCGGGTGAGTTGGAAGAACGACCGCGGCGGCGAGGGCACGGCCTCGTTGAACGGCACGTCCACATCCGCCTATTGGGGTGCGGAAAGTATCGCACTGCAGGCAGGCACGAACACCATCACCTTTACCGCCGAGGATGGTGCAGGGAACCTGGCAAAGGTAAACACGGTGGTTTCCAGCGATGCAGCGACGGCGCCAGCGCCAGCGCCTGCTCCGGCACCGGCACCTGCTCCGGCGCCTGCTCCGGCGCCTGCTCCGGCACCCGCACCGGCACCGGCGGCAGCACTCTCCATTTCGGCGTGCTTGCCTTCGGGCCAAGGAACCGACTATCAGGTTGGTGACGGCAAGGCCCTGACGGCGCTTGACCAAGTCCCTTGGGAAAGCCTCAAAGCCGGCGACACCGTCCGAATCTTCCACCGGGCTACGCCGTACGCCGGCAAGTTCCTCATCGCGGCGCAGGGCACGGCGGCAGCACCGGTGCGCATCTGCGGTGTTCGCGGCAGCAACGGCGAGCGGCCTGTCATCGATGGAAACGGCGCCGTAACGCGACGTGCGTTGGCCTCGGCCTATGGGAATACGACCTATGTCAGCGACATCCACCAGGGACGGTCGGTCATCGTGATCAAACCGCTGGCGACGCAGGAATGGACCGCGTTCCCGAGCAACATTCAGATTGACGGCCTCAACATCAAGCGCGCGCATCCAAATTACCGATTCACCGACGCTTCGGGTGCAGTCAAAACGTATGACAGCTTCGGCGCCTGCATCTGGGTGGATCGCGGCCACAACATCCAGATTCTCGACAACGAAATCAGCGACTGCACGATGGCGGTCTTCAGCAAGTCCACCGACGACGGTGACTTTGCATTGACCAAGAACCTGCGAATTGCCGGCAACTACATGTGGGGACATGGCATCGCGGGCGATACGCATCAGCACACCACCTATACACAAAGTGTCGGCACGCTCATCGAATTCAATCGATACGGTCCGCTTCGCAGCGGCGCATTGGGCAACGGGCCGAAAGATCGCTCCGTCGGCACGGTGGTTCGTTACAACCGCATCGATGAAGGTGCTCACTCGGTGGACTTGGTCGAGGCCGAAGATTTCCCCGGCTATGCACTGAAGGATCCGGCGTACCGCACGACCTACGTCTACGGCAACCAGATCAAGAAGAGCGGCGACACTGGCAGCTTCATTCACTATGGTGGCGACCATTTCGGCAGCGCACCTGGCGCGAACTGGGGCGAGCCGCTCTTTCGCAAGGGCACGCTGTACTTTTTCAACAATACGATCCATGTCACCGGCAGCAAAGCCGAGTTGTTCCAGATCGACACGACTGAAGAGACGGCACAGGTCTGGAACAACGTCATCGTGTTCGATGCGAGTGTTGCCGCTGGGTGGCGCAGCATGCGGGCCAGCCGAGATGTCGGTGCTAGCTGGACAGCCGGCGGCATTCTCAACCTGGGTCGCAATTGGATCAGCACTGGTTGGGCCGATTCGGACATCTACCATCCGGTCGGTGGCCAGCTCAATGGTGCGGCCAACTTGATCACGGGAGCCACTTCACCGGTCGATCTGGCGACGATGATGCCGCTGACCGGAAGTGCGGTTGTCGATGTGGCTCAAGCCGCGCCAGGCGCAGCCGCCACGGTCGGCGTCACGTATCAACTCGGCGCTGGGTATGCACCGGTGGCACGATCCGTCAAGGGTTCCGGCATGGACCTGGGTGCGGTCGAGCGTTGAAGCAGTGCAAGCCCAGGCGAGTGCCTGACTAGAAGTGAAGTCCCGAGCGCCCGCCCTGTTGCCAAGCAGGACCGGGCGCCGGCTGC
>JAYSVE010000947.1:0-6224 GCA_043718725.1 Methylibium sp. | reverse complement strand
TTCCGTTGCACCCGGGCATGGTGCTGGACGCCGGGCTGCTGCTCAACGCCATCGGTGAAGTCTGGCCCGGCAACGGGCCGCGGGTTTCGCTCAACGTGGCGAGCGAATCGCTGCTGACCGATTTGCTCAAGGCCAGCCCCACCAGCAACGTCATGGTCGAGATCCCCGCGTTCATGGCCGGCGATCCCGCCAACCTGGCGGGCATCCGCGCGGTGCATGCCAATGGCAATGCCCTGCTGCTCAAGGGCCGGCCGATCACGCCGCTGCCGCGCGAGGTGTTGCCCTGCTTCAAGTATTCGATCATCGATCTGGCCGACGATCGACGCGGCAAGTTCGCCACTGCGCCGCCCCCCGGCGTGGTGCGCACCATTCAGTTCGTGCAGGCGGGCATCCAGAACGTGGCCGACATGGAGGACAGTTTCGCCCGCGGCGCGGCCGCGGTGCTCGGCTGGCCGATCGACGATGCCGTCACGAACAACGCCAGCGCCGGCGCGGCGCGCATGCCGACCGACATTTCGGTGATCGTCCAACTGATACGCCAGATCGACGCCGACGAGTCGGTCGATCGGCTCGAGAACACGCTCAAACGCGACCCCGCGCTGGCCTTCAAGTTGATCAAGCTGATCAACTCGGCGGCCTACGGTATGCAGGTCGAAATCGGTGCGCTGCGGCACGCGATCATGTTGCTGGGCAACAAGCGCTTCAAGCGCTGGCTGGCCTTGCTGCTGATCACGAACAGCAAGGACGCCAGCCTCAAGCCGACCACTTTTGCCGCGGTGCGCCGGGGCTTCCTGATGGAAGAGCTGGGCCGCTCCAGCGACAACGAAGAGATGCGCGGCGAGTTGTTCATCTGCGGCGTCTTCTCGCTGCTGGACCGCATGTTTCACCAGCCTTTCGCGCAACTGTTGGCCAGCGTTCCGATGCCCCCGCGCGTGGTCGATGCCCTGGTCCACAACAAGGGGCCGTTCCAGCCTTACCTGAACCTCGTCAATGCGCTCGAAGGCGGATCGCCCTTCGACCTGAAGGCCAGCGCGGATTCATTGATGATGGGCGTGCAAGAGGTCAATCGTGCACTGTTGCGTGCCCTGAACGCGGCCGCGGCGGTCGACTGAGCCGTGCCACCGAATCGCTCGCCGGCGCGGGCCGAGGGGGCAGTGCCGGCTGACCAGGGGGCCGCCGCGGCAGCGGCGCCTGACATCCCGCAAGGCCTGGCCGCACCCGTGCGGTTGATCTGGGAATCGCAGATCCCGATCACGCTGCAGGACAGCGCCTTCAGGCTGGTCGACGCCAACCCGGCCTTTCTGCGCTTCACGGGCCTGTCGGCACAGGCGCTGATCGGCCGCGACCCGCTGGAGCTGGGCGTCGCGGCGGACCGGGCCGACGCCTTGGCTCTGCGCGCCGGACTCAGCCTCGCGCCGGTGGGTACCGCGGCGGCGCCGGCCCAGCCGGAGCGGCTGCTCGACAGCCAGGGCCAGGAGCGCTGGTTCCGTGCCTCGCGCAGCCCGGTGACCGACCTGAAGGGCGAGCGCTACTGGATGTCGATCCTTCAGGATTGCACCGCCGAGCAGGCCGAGCGCGTGCGCGCGAGCGACGCGGAAAATGAAATTGCCCACTGGTTCGAACTCGGTCCGCAAGGCATGTGCCTCTACGACGAAGCGGGCCTGCTTCTCAAGCAAAACCGGGTGTTCGAGGACCTGGCGGGCGCGCCGGTGCTCCATCTTGTCGATGCCGACGCAGCCCTGCAGCGGCTGCTGGCGTGGAGTGCCGGCGGCTCGGCAACGCAATTGCAGCCCGGCGGCAAAGCGTTGCAACGGCAAGCCTGGCTGCCCCGCTCCGGCGGTGGTTCGCGCCATGTGCAGGCGACGCTTCGCTGCATCGCGCTGACCGACGGCCAGCGTCGCTTCATGGCGGTGTTGCAAGACCTGCATGCCGACGATGATCTTGACCTGGCGCGCCTGCAGCGCGATGCCTTGATGGAGACGGCCGGTGTCGGCCTGAGCACCTTCCAGCAAAGTGCCGGATGGGTCCAGCCGCGCCAGTCGGATGGCGCCGCGGCGCCGGCCTCGGCCGCGTTTCAGTCCATCGGTCGCGACCTGGTGCTGGCGGAATCGCTGCCCGAGTTCGAGCGGCTGCAAACCGCGTTGCGCCAATCCCGCCGCGTCGAAGTGCGCTACGCCATCCTGCACCCGGACTTCGGCCAGCGCTGGCTGCTGACCCGGGTCGAGCCGGCGATGCTCGCCTCGGGCCAGCAAAGCACCTCGGTGATCACGCTTGACATCACCGAGCAGCATGTCGCCCAGCAGCGCAACGAGCAGTTGGTGCACGAGATGGGGACCATCCTCGAAAACACCACGGCCGGCATCGCCTACCTGAGGGGGCCGGTGCTGGTGCGCTGCAATCGCCGCTTCGAGGACATGATGGGCGTGCGCGGTGTGCAGCCGGGCAGCCCCATGGAGGCGCTGTTCGCCAGACACCGCGACGGCGCGCAGATTGCGGGGCAAACCCAGCGGGCCCTGGCCCGCGGGCAGGTGTTCGAAACCGAATTCCAGGCCGACCGGGACGACCTGCTCAGGGGGGAGCCCACCTGGTACGCGCTGACCGTGCGGCGCACCGCGCCGGACTCGGAGACGCTGGACGCGATCGCGGTGCTCTCCGACATCACCCGCCTGAAGCGCGAACAGCGCGAACTGGAAACCCTGGCGCGCGATCGCGAGCTGATGTTCAGCCTGTCCGGCGTCGGTATCGCGTACGTGGGCCAGGGCGTCATCCAGCGCGCCAACGACGCCCTGGCGCTGCTGGCGGGCTGCACCGCGAAGCAACTGGCCGGCCAGCCGCTGCACGCGCTGTTTGCCGATGCCGATGACTTCAATCGGCTCTGGCCCGACGAGCAGCGCGCGCTGCGCCTGCACGGCGAATGGCAGGGCGAACGCCCATTGCGCCGCGTCAGCGGTGAACTGGTGTGGGTGCGCGTCAGCAAGCGGCTGGTGCTCAAGGGCGACCCCAACGGCGACCTGATCGCCTCGTATGTGGACATCGACGCCCGCCACCGCGCCGAGCAGGCCGAGGCCTTGCAGGCCGAGCGCACCCGCGCCATCCTCGATTCGGTGCTGGTGGGCATCGTCACCGTCGGACCGCGCGGGATCGAGTGGATGAATCGCTCGGCGCGGCGCATGTTCGGCGGCAACCTGGCCGACTTCATCAACCAGCCCATCAGCATCGTCGCCACGCCCGACGCGGCGCACCCGTTCCGCCAGACCCAGTACCGTGAAGAGCTGTTCGAAGGCGAGGCGGAGGCTTTCGAATGCCGCGTCAAGGCGCTCGACGGGCGCGAGTTCTGGGTCGTCGGCAATGCCGTGGCGACCGGGCGCGAGTCTACCGGCCGGCAACTGACCTACGCGTTGCTGGACATCGAACGCCGGCGCCAAGCCGACGCGCGGATTGCCGAAGTGCAGGCGTCGTTGCAGCGCATCATCGAAGCCGCGCCGCTGGCCATCACCTTGCGCGACGCGCGCAGCTTGAGCGTGCTGCAGATCAACGAGCTGGCCGCGCGCGTGGCCGGCCGACCGGCCAGCGAGATCATCGGCCGCACGCCGCAAGCCCTGTTCGATCCCGAACTGGCCGAGCTGATGAACGCCGACATGCGTGCGGCGCTGAGTGCCACCGAGGTCACGACGCGCGAATACAGCCTGCCGATGGACGGCGAGATGCGCATCTGGGATGCGCGCTACATGCCCCTGGCCGCGCCCGGCCAGCCGGCCGACCAGTTGCTGCTGGTCGCAACCGACGTGACCGAACAGCGGGTCGCCCAGCAGGCCAAGTTCGAGGCCGCCATCGCCCAGCGCGAGATGCTGGTGCGCGAGGTCCACCACCGCATCAAGAACAATCTGCAGGGCGTGGCCGGCCTGTTGCAGCAGGTGGCGGTGCGCAAGCCCGAGGTGGCCGCGGTCATCGCCGAAGTGGTCGGCCAGGTGCACGCGATTGCCCAGGTCTTCGGCCTGCAGGTCGGCGGCACCGGGCCGCTGCGCGTGACCAGCGTCGTCGAAGCCATCACCGCCTCGGTGCAGCGCACTTTCGGCCGTGCCATCACGTTGGCGGTGCGCGGGCACGCGCCCAGCGAATGGGCCCTGCCGGAGACCGAGTCGATCCCGATCGCGCTGACCATCAACGAATTGCTCACCAATGCCGTCAAGCACAGCGTTCCCCTTGCCGACGGCAGCTTCGATCCGGTGGCCTGCACATTGCGCCTCAGCGATGAAGGGGTGTGCCTGGACATCGGCAACCGGGCACAACTTCCGGAAGGCTTCAGCCTGGCCCGATTTCCCGGCGGGGTGTCCGGCCTGGGCCTGGTGCGGGCCTTGCTGCCCCGGCGCAGCGCCACCCTGAACATCGAGCAGCAAGGCCCGCACGTCGTGAGTTCGGTGCTGCTGGTTCCGCCCGGAGTGACCCGCCTGGCGCCCGTCTGACGGCGGCCTTGCGAGCGGTGCGCGATCGGGGACAATGTTCCCACGGTGACCCGGTGCTTCGCAAGCGCGAACCGCTCGGGTCTGCGGGCAGATCGATGCCTCAATCGGAACGAGGGCCAAGCAGTGACTGGAAAAGGCAGCATCCTGGTGGTGGACGATGACCGGCTGGTCCTGGCCACGCTGAGCTATGGCTTGTCGCAAGCCGGCTACAGCGTGATCACCGCCGACAACGGCGACGACGCCATTTTGTTGGCGCGCGAACACCGTCCCGCGCTGGCGCTGCTGGACATTCGCATGGAGGGCCTGAGCGGCTTCGACGTGGCCGCCTACCTGCGCGACGCGCTGCAGACGCCGTTCATGTTCCTGTCCGCGTTCTCGGACGACGAGACCAGCGCAAAGGTCAAGGCGCTCGGTGCGGTGGCCTATCTCATCAAGCCGCTGGACATCGGCCAGATCGTGCCGGCGGTGAACGCGGCGTTCGCCAACCTGGGTGCGCGCGGCCCGGACGCAGCCCCCGCGGTCGCGCAGACGCCGGCATCGGAACTCGCGGCGCTGACCCAAGCCGAGGCCATTGCGGTGGGCATCCTGATGCACCGGTACTCACTCGCCCGGGGCCCGGCGCTGGAGCGGCTCCAGCGCATGGCGCAGGCGCAAGGCCAGACCTTGGCGGACGAGTCGGATCGGCTGATCGCCGCGGTCGAAGTGCTGGCGCTGCCTTAGGGTTGCCTTAGGGTTGCCTTAGATCTGGACCTGCGCGACACCGCGAGTCAACGGCGCTTACTGGATTGAACCCGAAGGCCGGTGTCCGCCTTCGCCGTTGCGCGGCGCCAAACTGAAATGGAAGCTGGCGCCCCGGCCGGGCTCGGCCTGGGCCCAGATCTCGCCGCCGTGGCGGCGCACGATGCGGCGCACCGAGGCCAGGCCGACGCCGGTGCCTTGAAATTCGCTCGCGCTGTGCAGGCGCTGGAAGGCGCCGAACAGCCGGTCGGCAAAGCGCATGTCGAAGCCGGCGCCGTTGTCGCGCACCGTGAACACGGACTCCGGCTCCGACGGGTTTCGCTCCAGCCAGATCTGGCCGTCGTCGCGCTTGCCGGTGTACTTCCAGGCGTTGCCCAGCAGGTTCTCGATCACCATGCGCAGCAGGGTCGGGTCGCCCTGCACCTGCAGGTCGGGTTCGATGTGCAGGCCCACCTGCCGCTGCGGCGCCAGCCGCCGCAGGTCTTCGGCGACATAGGCGGCCAGTTGTGACAGGTTGACCGGCTGTCGCTCCAGGGGCTGGGCCGACAGTTTGGACAGCTCCAGCAGCGCGTCGATCATGTTGCTCATGCGTGCCGCGGCACCCAGCACCCGGTCCAGGTGGTCGATGCCGATCCGGTCCAGCGCCGGGCCGTAGTCCTCTTTCAGGATCCGGGCAAAGCCTTCGACGACCCGGATGGGCGCGCGCAGGTCGTGTGAGATGGTGTAGGCGAACGACTCGTCGGCGCTGTCGCCTGACGCGGTGTCCGTCGCGACGGGCTCGGCGACCGGCGCGGGTGGGTCCGGCGCGGGCGGACTCGGCGCGGTCACGGCGGCCGGCGGCGGGAGTTCCCGAACCATCCCCAGGTAGCCCGCGAAACGTCCCTGGGCGTTGCTCAAGGTCGTGGCCCGCAGCGAGGCCGGCCGCGGCACGCTGCCGTGCGACGCCACATCGACGTCGACGTTCTCGAGCGTGGCATGCGCGTCGAGCTGGGCGCGCAAGGCGGCTTCGATCCGGCTGGGGAA
>JAYSVE010000946.1:0-6240 GCA_043718725.1 Methylibium sp. | reverse complement strand
CCGTCGCGGTGGTGGAGATGGCCTGCAACATCGTCACCATGGCGGCGTAGTCGATGACGCCGTGCTGCATGTCGATGGTCAGCGTGTCCCAGCCCTGGTGGGCCATGGTTTCCGCCGCAAAGCTGTTGCCGATCGCCAGCCAGCCGTTGACGGCGGCCTGGTCGGCTTTCCACAGTGCGCGCAAGCGGTTTTCTCGCATATCTGAAGCTCCGGTGTGAATCGAATTTGGTGCAGGGCCGGCGAAACCGGGCTTCAGGGCAATCCTTGGGATTCCCGACCCACCAGGCCATCGAAGCAGGTCGAGAGCAGCATCTCGATGATCTGCTGATCGCTGTAGTTTCCGCTCACTTTCAAGAGTCCCAGTACCGGATCACAGGCGCGTGCATAAAGCGTGTACAGCATCACTTCAGGCGGCAACTTTGGGTTCAGGCTTCCCGCCCGTTGGGCCGCGGTGATCCAGGCGCCGAGCTTTTCGCTCACCTCCACCAGCCGGTCGAGGTAGGCCTTGTTGGCCATCAGGGCGGTTCGCAGTGCCGAGTTTTGCGCCGGCAGCGACGGCATCTCGCCAGCAAGTTGGACCTGCATGGTCCAGCGAACCACGGCCTTCAGTTGCTCGATCGCCGACGCCTGAGCTTGCGCCTGAAGGGTGGCCAGCAGGGCCAAGGCCCGCTCCAGCACGCCGATCATGGCCGCGGCGGCCAGCTCTTCCTTGGACGTGAAGTGCTTGTAAAGGCTCGCCTTGGCGATGCCCACGTCGGCGGCCACTTCGTCCACGGTCATCTTGTCGAAGCCTTTTTCGGCCAACAGCCGGTTGACCGACGCAACGATCGCGTCCTCACGCGCCCGCAGCACCTGAACACGAAAAGACGACTTTGCCATGGGCAAATTGTAGTCGTGCGTCGCGCTAGCTGGACAGGTCAGTCAGTAAAGAACCAACTAGTTCTACTTGAAACTTATTGGTTGACAATATGAACTTAGTAGTTCATACTATGAACTCATTGGTATGTGACATCCATCACCCATCGTCAATGGCCGTTCCTTGGTCATTGTGTTTTACCACCCTTGAGTCGAAGGCCGCCAAGCGGCGATCGCACTGAACACTGCGTCACGCATCAAGAAGTACACCGATGGGGTATCTCACACCTCCCGCCTTGTCGCCATGAATGTGATTGCCCGCAACGGCGTCATACACGTGATCGACAAGCCTCTCTCGCCCAGGCCGTGAGGCCTGATTTGTTCAACCGTCCAGCCGTTTCATCCATCCCTCCCGACCTTTTAAGGAAACCAGCATGAAAAAGATCCTCGTTCTCTCCGCCCTGACCGTCGCCGCGTTGTCCGTCCAGGCCAAGGACATCGTCGACACCGCCGTTGGTGCCGGCAACTTCAAGACCCTGGCAGCCGCACTGACCGCGGCCGGCCTGATCGACACACTCAAAGGCCCCGGCCCTTTCACGGTGTTTGCGCCGACCGACGAAGCTTTCGCCAAGATCCCCAAGGCCGATCTGGACAAGCTGCTGGCCGACAAAGCCAAGCTCAGCGCGGTGTTGACCTACCACGTCGTGGCCGGCAAGGTGATGGCCAAAGACGTGAAGGCCGGCAAGGTCAAGAGCGTTCAGGGCACTGAACTGACCATCGGCACGACCGGCGGCGTCATGGTCGACGGCGCCAAGGTGACCGCCACGGACATCGTCGCCGACAACGGCGTGATCCACGTGATCGACAGCGTTGTGATTCCCAAGTAGGCGCGGCCCGGTCAGGCCGTCGCCATGCCGGGTCGGCCTGCTTCCACGGTAAAAATCGCCTGGGCGCTCAGCCTGGCGTCCGCCTGGGCCGGAAAGGCCGTGCCGCGGAACTCGCAGCGTGTCTGCAAAGGCGTGATCTCGATGAGCGCGTAGCCGCGTTCGTCGCTGCGCGCATGAAGGAGGTCCGGGTTGCTGGCGCGCATCAATGCGGTCAGCGATTCGGACAGCCCCCGGCTGCTGATGGAGGTGCACACGAGTTCGCTGGCAACGATGGGCGAGGACGGGTCGTTCGGCCTCAGTCGCAACTGCGCGGCAACGTGGCGGTGCACGTCCCCACCCAGGCACAGCACGTTGTCGACGCCGGGCTCGGCAATGGCCGCCAGCAGGCGCTCGCGCGCCTTGGGGTAGCCGTCCCAGCCGTCGGTGTGGATACGCCGGCCCACCGGGGAGTCGACACCGCTGGGGCTCAACTGGCTGCCCTGCGCCAGCAGCTTCCAGCGCCGGGGGCTGGCGGCCAGGCCGCGCGCCAGCCAGCGCTCCTGTTCAAGGCCGAACAGGGTGCGTGCCGGGTCGTCCAGGTCCGCGCAGGCGGCGGCAATGCGTCCGCCACGGCCGCCGTCGTCACCGCAGGCCTGAAAGCTGCGGAACTGCCGGTTGTCCAGCGTCCACAGGTCGGCAAGCCGGCCCCAGGCATGGTGCCCATGAATGCGCATCGAGGGGCCGGTGGGCGCCATCGAAGGCGACACCGGCATGTGTTCGAAGTAGGCCTTGTAGGCGGCGGCCCGGCGCCGCAGAAAGGCTTGCGGCGACATGCCGTCGGTGCCGCGATCGTCGGCGTAGTCGTTTTGGACCTCATGGTCGTCCCAGGTCAACAACCACGGATGGGCGGCATGGGCGGCACGCAGGTCAGCGTCAAGCTTGTAGGTGGCATGGCGGGCCCGGTAGCCATTCAAGGTCATGGGCGCCGGCCCTTCGTGCGAGCGCAGCCGGTAGCGCGGGTTGCTCGATTCGTAGATGTAGTCGCCGACGAAGAGCACGAAATCCAGATCGCGCGCGGCAATGTCGCGGTGCGCCACAAAAGCGCCCTGTTCGTAGTGCTGGCACGATGCCAGCGCCAGCCGCAGCGATGTCACGTCGGCGTCCGGCGCCGGGGCGGTGCGGGTGCGACCGATCGGGCTGACGGCCTCTCGCGTCATGAACCGGTAGAAGAACTGCGCCCCGCTGGGCAGTCCGCCCACCTCCACGTGCACGCTGTGCGCATGGTCCGGGTGGGTCAGCACCTGGCCGGCGCGCAGGCCGCGCGAAAAGTGCTCGTCCTCGGCCAGCTCCCAACGCACGGCCAATTGCAACCCGGTCAAGCCGCCGTCGACTTCCAGCGGAAGCGGCGCCAGCCGCGTCCACAACACGACCGAATCGGCGCGTGGCATCCCGCTGGCCACTCCGAGCTTGAACGGATAGGCCCGCAGCGCCGGCCGCGACGACGCCTCGGCGCCGGTGCGCACCAGCGGGGTGGCAAACAGGCTGCCCAAGGCCAACACGGCGGCGCGACGACTCAAATGGTCCAACAGCGGGCGACGAAGCATGACAGAGATGAATGTGCGCCGCGATGGTGCGGGCTCGTTGGAAGTTGTGAACCGCGCCCGACGCAGTGTGCTGCGCCATCAACTTGGCCGATCAAGTCTCCACCTTTCTGAGGATGGCAATCGGCCGGTCTCGCGCCTATTGTCAAGTCATTGGCTTGCGCTCGGCAAGACACCGCCAGAACTTCCCGGTCGCCGCAGTGACAGGAGTCGCACCATGACGCGGAATTCATCCAGTACCCTGACCTGGGCCACGTTCGCCGCGGGGGTGGCCAGCGCCTTGTTGCTGGTGGCCATCGTTTTGTGAATGCCACGAGCCGGCAGCACGCGGGCACCGGCCTGGTGACCCAGACCCCTGTCGGCCGCCGCCCGGACAAGGCGTGCGCCGGCCCAGCCGAGTTGTGCGTCCCGACTTACTGCGCCATGACGTACTTGTTGCCAGCCGCCTTGAAACGCGCCACGGCCTTTTTCAGGTCGGTGTACTCCTCGCAGCCAAGAAGGCAGGCCTTGTCCAGGGCGGCCAGGCGCTCTTCGGCCTTGGCCAGGTCACCCAGCATCAGGTACAGCTCGCCGGAATACTCAAGCGCGCCGCGGTGCTTGGGGTTGATGCGCAACGCTTGCGCGTAGAACTTCTCCGCGGCGGCGTAGTCGGGCGTCTTGGCCTTGCGCAGGCTGTAGCCCATCAGGTTGTTCCAGTCGGCACTGCCGGTGTCGTTGACGGCTTTGAGCTCGCCGATGGCCGCGTCCCAGTTCTTCCCGGCAATTTGGGCCCGGGCCGCAGAGAGCTTGTCGGGCGCCGCCTCGGTGGGTGTGCTGTCGGCGGCCATGATCTGGCCCATCGAAAGGGACAGTGCCGCGCTGGTCAGAACGGTTGCGATCGTGGTCTTCACGGGAGGCTCCTCGTGGGGGTGGCGGTTTGAATGGGCACAGAGGCCGGTGTCTCGACGGAACTGACGAGTGCCGACGGCCTTTGGACGCAAACCTGAATGTAAAAAACGGCGTGTCCGCGCAGGCATCGGCCGACGTCGGCGCTTCGATCTGGCCGCCAGCCCGAGCAAATTCTGGCGCAGGCGTCACTTCCACGCAAACGCCGGCTGCTCGAAATGCGCCACCCGCGTGGCACGGCCGACGACGCAAACCTCGCAGAACTGGTAGACGATGGCACCGGTCGGCGCGGCGATCCAGGCGTCGCCGACCGGCATGCGCAGCACCGGGTGGCTGCTGTTGGGCAGGTGCTCCAGCAGGGGCGCGTCCGGTCGCATGAACTCGGCCACCGGAATGCGATGGATGCTTTGCACCTCGGCCGCCGCGGCCTGCATGCCGCGGGCGTCGCCGGCCCACACCACCACCGGCGTAATGACGTAGCCTGAACGGGTCGCGAAGTCGTCGAGGCGGCCGAGCACGGCGCTCGCAGGCAAGATCAAGCCCACCTCTTCGGCCAGTTCGCGCAGCGCCGCCTGCTCGGGCGTTTCGCCGCCGTCCAGGCGTCCGCCGGGCAGCGCCCATTGGCCGGCATGGCGTCGCAAGCCGCCGGCGCGGCGCGTGAGGATCAGCGCGGGGGCTTCGCTCCATCCCTGGTTTTCCGGCAGGCCGCGCAAGCCGGCGCCCGGGCCGGCCACGGTGATGGCCACCGCGACGGCGGCGCGGTGGCGCTGCTCGGGGACGATCGAATGCAGGTCCCAGCGGGCGAGGCGTTCGCTCAACAGGTCGTGGGTGGGGAAGTTCATGCTTGCGTTTGCAGCGTGCCGGTCGGGGCGTCAAGTGTCGTGCCGAAATCGCCGCGCCGACACCCGGAGTCGCGACGACATGCGACGGCCCTTCACGCCGCCCTACAATCGCGCCCCCTCTTTGCCGGCCGCCCCGCCCATGTTCTGCGCCATCGACTTTGGTACCTCCAACTCGGCCATCGCGATCCCGGACGGCGCAGCCCGGATGCGGCTGGTGGAGCTGGAGCCGGGTCACACCACCATGCCGACGGCGGTGTTCTATTTTGTCGAGGGGCCCGAGCATGCCGGCCCGCCGCGCGCCTTCGGTCGGGCCGCGATGGCCGCCTATGTGGACGGCATCGATGGGCGCCTGATGCGTTCGATGAAGAGCATCCTGGGCAGCAACCTGATCGAGCAGACCACCGACGTGGGCGGCGGCCGGGGTGCCAAGTACCTGGACATCGTGGCCGGCTACCTGTTGCATCTGAAGACCCGCGCCGAAGCGCAGACCGGCGCGCCCCTCAAGCAGGCGGTGCTCGGCCGCCCGGTATATTTTGTCGACGACGACCCCGTGCGCGACGCCCAGGCCCAGGCCGCCTTGTTGCGCGCGGCCGCCCAGGTCGGGTTTGAGGACGTCCATTTCCAGTACGAGCCGATCGCCGCGGCGTTCGACTATGAGCGCCAGGTCACCGAGGAGCAGCTCGTTCTGGTGGCCGACATCGGCGGCGGAACCTCCGACTTTTCCATCGTGCGGGTCGGCCCGAAACGCGCCGCCCGGCTGGAGCGCAAGGACGACATCCTGGCCAACCACGGGGTCCATGTGGCCGGCACCGACTTCGATCGCCGCATCGAACTGGCCACCATGCTGCCAGCGTTTGGCTACGGCGCGATGGGCCCGAGTGTCAAAGGGGCGGTACCGCGCGAGGTGCCCAGCAGCATCTATTTCGACCTGGCCACCTGGCACCTGATCAACACCGTCTACAGCCCCGGCAGGGTGGCCGAGTTGCGCAACATGCGCGGCTTCTACGACAACGCCGCTCACCACCAGCGGCTGATGACGGTGCTGACCGAACGCCTGGGGCACGAACTCGCCGCGCGGGCCGAGGCCGCCAAGATCGCCGTGGCCGAAGGCGGCGACACGCGCATCGACCTGGGCCACGTCGAACACCGGCTGGGCGTGGCGGTGACCGAGCGCGAGGCGGTGCAGGCGAT
>JAYSVE010000945.1:0-2682 GCA_043718725.1 Methylibium sp. | reverse complement strand
GCAGTTGCTGGTGTTGAGCCAGGTGGTACTCAGCCTGCAACTGCCGTTTGCCATCGTGCCCTTGATCCGCTTCACCAGCGCGACGCCGATCATGGGCGCGTTTGCCAGCCCACCTTGGCTGCGGTGGCTGGCAGGCGGCGCCGCACTGGTGATCGTCGGCTTGAATGCCTGGCTGGTACTGCGAGCCGTGGCGCCGGAGGGCGCGCTGGCCGAGGCCGGGGCTGGGCGGTTCGTGCTTGCCGCCTTGGCGCTGTTGTGCAGCGCCTTGTTGGCGTGGATAGCTTTTTCGCCTTTGCACGCCCTGCCGCCAGCGCGCCTAGCCCAACATTGAAAGAGAAGTCGGCGAGAGATTAATCTATGATTGTGTGCAATGGGCGCTCCCCGCGACCAGCTTACTTGACGATGGCAACGCCTGGCGCGCTCCCGCGCTGCACAAGGCGCTCAAGGAGACATCCATCCATCCGAACCACACCGTAGGCTGGCCTGTGACAGGCCAGGGTCTGGGTTGTGAACCCGGCTCTGTGCTGGCGCCCGCCGCTGAACACCAGGTCATGATGGCCTGGGAGAACTTTGTCACCGGCGCGCCACTGGCAGCAACGGCGGTATCCAAGCTATTGCTGGCCTCGTGGCAGCGCAGCCTGCGTGCTGGCGTGGAACCCAACACGCGCCGCGCGCCGATGGTCTCCGGGGCCAATGCGCTGGAGCACTTGCGTCAGCGCAACCGGGATTTGCTGTGGGCAGCGCAGGGCCTGTTCGTCACCTCGGCTCATTTGTTGGCGAGTTCAGGCTCGGTCATGATCCTGACCGACCCGAATGGCGTGGTGCTGGAGGTGGCTGGCGACCAACGCACACTGGATGCCGCGCAAGATGTGCACCTGGTGCAGGGTGGGCACTGGCATGAAAGCGTGGTCGGCACCAACGGCATCGGTACCGCCTTGGCCATGCGCCAACCTGTGCAGGTGCACGGTGCCGAGCATTTTGGTGAGGGCATCAAGCGCTGGACTTGTGCCGCAGCGCCGGTGTTCGTGCCGGGCAGCGAGCAGATTCTGGGCGTGATCGACATCTCCGGGCCGCCCTCGACCTACCAGCGCGGCAACCTGGCGCTGGCCCTGGCCGGCGCCCGCCAAATGGAAGCGGTGCTGTCCGAGCGCGCCAGTCGCGAGCATGTGCAGTTGCTCGAAGCCTGCATGAAGTTCGGCGCGCCGCATGCACAGCAGGCCGTGCTGGTATTGGATCGCAATGCCCGACTGATCCATTTCAGTGGTGAATTGCCCGGGCACGCCTGGCGCATGGGTACGCAGCTGCCTGGGCTGCAGGCGGGGCGCCAGGTCGAGGAATGGTCGCGCCACCTGCCGGCCGGGCTGCGGCCCGAGTGGCTGCACCCGGTGCGTCTCGACGGCGTGACGATCGGGGCCCTGGTGATGGTGCCCAGGCCCTCGCGCAGTGGCTTGCTGGTGCCGGCTGCTTCGGCGGCATCGACCGTCTCCACCCCGGCGCCGCGCAGCAGCCGCAGCGAGTCCGAGATCGATCCGTCGCGCACGGGTTTTGGCAACCTGCTGGGCCACAGCCAGGCGCTGAGCGCGGCGATCGATCGCGCCCGACTGCTCAGCGGCCGGCGGGTATCGGTATTGATCCAGGGCGAGACCGGGGTGGGCAAGGAGCTGTTTGCCCGCGCCCTGCATGGCGACGAGGCGCGCAGCGGCCCATTCGTCACCTTCAATTGCGGCGCCACCTCCAAGGAGTTGATTGGCAGTGAATTGTTCGGGCATGTGCGCGGGGCCTTCACGGGTGCCACCCATGAAGGGCGGGCCGGGCGCTTCGAGTTGGCACATGGCGGCACGCTGTGCCTGGACGAGATTGGCGAACTTTCGCTTGATCTGCAGCCGATGCTGTTGCGTTGCCTGGAGGAGGGCGTGATCTATCGCTTGGGCGAGTCCAAGCCTCGGCGCATTGATGTGCGCTTGCTGTCAATGACCAATCGAGACCTGCTGCATGAAGTCGAGGCCGGTCGCTTTCGGCGTGACCTTTACCACCGGATCAGTGTGACCAGCATTCGGGTGCCGCCGCTGCGTGAGCGCGAAGGCGACATTGCCTTGCTGACACAGCATTTCAACCACAGCCTGGCCGAACGCCATGGTGTGCCTTGCCGCCTGTTTGGGTCGCAGGTGATGGCCGCTCTGCAGGCCTATGCCTGGCCGGGCAATGTGCGCGAGTTGCGCAATCTGGTTGAAAGCCTGTTGTTGACCTCTGACAACGCCAGCGTTGATTGCTCGGAATTGCCTGATGCACTGCAAGCAATGCAGTTGCGTGGCGTGATCGCCGAAGGTGTGGCCACCAGCAGCCTGGAGGATGCCGAGCGCTTGGCGATCATGCGGGCGATGAAGAGCGTGCACGGCAACCTGGCCCAGGCCGCGCGTGCGCTGGGCATCTCGCGCAGCACGCTTTATCGCAAGGTTGAGCGCTACCACCTTGAAAACATCGCCCGTTTTGACGAAGGTCTGGACGGGGCGGGACAGACGCTGTCCTAGGAGCCTGTCGGGCTTGGGGCCGGGTCAGGCTCGACCCCAAGCCCGACAGGCTCCTGCGCGCTGTTGCGCGCTGGCAGGGTTGCGCTGGCTTCGTCTGTTCGTGACCGGTACTGCACCCATCGCACGGGGCACCTCACTGCCTGATCGGGCGCTT
>JAYSVE010000944.1:0-6259 GCA_043718725.1 Methylibium sp. | reverse complement strand
GCGCCCACCGACAGCGTGGCGGCGTCGGCCTCGCCCGGTCGCGGCAGCGCGCGCACGTCGTCGAAGGCAATCGCGATGGCCTCGGCCAGCTCGCGCACCTCGGGCATGGCCTGGGCGTCGGCCATCAGACCGAAGTCGAGCGACTGGTCGTAGCTCTGCACCGTGATGTTCAACGCCAGCCCATGGGTGACGATGGACGTGGGCCAGTTGGTCAGCATCCGCGCCCCGGCCAGGTACAGCGGCACCGGCGGCCCGGGCACGTTGGAGATGACCACGTTGGCCAACTGCGGGATGCGGTCGGCGATGCGGGCGCGGCCATACAGCGCCGCCGCGGCCTCGATCAGCCAGGGCATGCCCAGCGACGGAAAGTCGGTCGGCAGGATGCTCTTGACGCTGCCCATCGCCGACTTCATTGCCGCGGTCGCGGCCTTCACATGCGCCAGGCGCTTGGCCGGGTCGGCGATGTTGGTGCCCAGGCTGATCAGGCTCATCGAGGCCTGGTTGTTGGCGGCGCTGTCGCCCTTTTCGCGCAGCGAGATCGGCACGGCGGCGATCATCGACTTGCGCGGCAGCGCATGGCGCTTGGCATAGAAGCGCCGCAGCGCCGTGCTGCACAGCATCAGCACCATGTCGTTGATGGTGGCGTCAAACAGCTTGCCTAGCGCCTTGAGTTCGGGCAGCGGCAAGCTCAGGCAGGCAAAGGCGCGGCCTTCGGTGACCGACACATTCAGCGCGGTGCGCGGCGCCAACGTCAGGTTGCTCACCCGCCCCGCCTTGCCGCCCAGCAGCGACGAGGCCGAAATCGCCTGCTTCGCCGCGTCCTTCAGCGTGCCCGCCGTCGAAGGCAGCGCCTTGATGATGCCGGCCACCTGCTGCACCTGGTTGCCCAACGCGCCGCGCAACATCTCCATCATGCCCAGGCTGAAGGTCTTGGTCCGCTTCGATGCGCGGGCCTCGATCTGGCGGCCCGTCGGCGCCGCGTCGAGAATCGCGTTCGCCAGCGCCACCGCCGCCTGCCCGTCGACCGCCGCATGGTGCAGTTGGGTGTACAGCGCCACCCGCTTGCGGCCGTTGGCCGCCGGCGCGAGGCCTTCGAAGACATGCATCTTCCACAACGGCCGTTTGCGGTCCAGCAACACCGGGTGCAGGCGGCCGACCTGGGCCTCGAGCTCGGCCACACCGCTGCCGGTCCTGGCCGACGGCGGCAGCTTGATCTCGACGATGTGCTTTTTGAGGTCGGGCTCGGCGTCCACCCAGGCCGGGTTGGCCAGGTTCAACGGCATCCACCACAGCTTGCGGCGCAGCACCGGCGCGAGAGGCAGGCGCAACTCGATGTGGCGGCGCAGGTCGCGCACGAACTTTCCCCTGTCACCCTCGGGCAACTCGAACAGGTGCAGCGCCCCCACATGCATCGGCATGGACGGCGTTTCGAGGTAGAGGAACGAGGCGTCGAGTCCCGAGAGCTGCTTCATGGGTTCTCCAGATGCTGCGGGCATGGTAACCATGGGCGGACCCGCCCGCGTCAAGTCGGCTGGCCGCGCCCCTCGGTGCCCGGCCGGCGCTGTTCACGCAGGCCCAGCCACTGGTTGAGCGCCAGCGCCACCAGCACCAGCGCCCCGCCCAGCGCCACGGCCAGCGTCGGCTGCTCGGCGGTGGCGAGCCAGACCCAGGCGATGCCGAAGACGCTTTCCAGCAGCGCCAGCAGCGCCAGTTCGGGGGCCGGCAGAACGCGCGCCGCGCGCACCGCCAGGATGCACGGGATGGCGAGCTGGAACACCCCCAGCAGGGCCAGCCAGGCGATGTCGTGCAGCGGTGCCTGCAAGGGCAATGACAGCGGCAAGGTCACGGCCGCCGACAGGGCCGCGCCGATCAGCACGGCCGGCACCAGGTCGATGCGGCCCGCCGCGCGCTGCGACAGGTTCCAGTAGACGGCGCTGGCCAGGGGCACCAGCAGCGCCACGGCGGTGCCGACGAGCTGGCGCGGATCGCCATCGAAACCGCTTGCGTACATCCAGGCGATGCCGCACCCGGCCAGCGCAATCGCCACCCAGGTGCGGCGCGCGACCCGGTGGCCCAGCATGAAATGCGCCAGCACCGCGGTGAACAGCGGCGCCACGCTCATCGTGATCAGCACGTTGGCGGCGGTCGTCAGCGTCAGCGCAAGCATGAAGCTGGTGAACATCACGCCCCACATCAGGCCCGCGATCCAGAGCGCCCCGCCGCCTTGGGCAATCTGGCGCAGCGTGGTGCGGCCCCGCTTGAGGCCGAGGTACAGCGCCAGCGCCAGAAAATTGAACCCGCTGCGCCAGAACGTGAGCTCGAAACCGCGCGCCGATTCGAGCTGGCGCGTGACCACCGCGGCCATGCTCCACAGCAAGGTGACGAGCAGCATCGTGAGCACCGCGCGGCGGTGGCTCACGGCTCGGTCCTCGTCCGGCGGACCATGGCTCGGTCGACGGTGGCGGTGGCGGTGGCGGTCAAGCCTCGCGCGAGGCCTTCTTGCGGTCGTGTTCCTTCAGGTGCCGCTTGCGGATGCGGATCGACTTGGGCGTGATCTCGACCAACTCGTCATCGGCGATGAACTCCACCGCGTATTCGAGCGACAGGATGATCGGCGGCGTGATCTTGATCGCGTCTTCCTTGCCCGAGACGCGGAAGTTGGTGAGCTGCTTGCCGCGCACGGCGTTGACCACCAGGTCGTTGTCGCGCGCGTGGATGCCGATGATCATGCCTTCGTACAAAGGGTCGCCGGCCTTCACGAACATGCGACCGCGGTCGTCGAGCTTGCCCAGCGAATACGTCACCGCCTCGCCGTCGTCCTGGCTGATCAGCACGCCGTTCTTGCGCCCGGCGATCTCGCCCTTGTAGGCTTCATACGAGTCGAAGATGTTGCTGATGAGGCCGGTGCCGCGGGTGGTGTTCATGAACTCGTTCTGAAAGCCGATCAGGCCGCGCGCCGGGATGCGGTACTCCAGCCGCACCCGGCCCATGCCGTCGGGTTCCATGTTCACCAGCTCGGCGCGGCGTTCGCCCAGCGCCTGCATCACCGCACCCTGGTGCTGGTCTTCGACGTCGGCCGTGACCAGCTCGATCGGCTCCAGGCGCACTCCGTTCTCTTCGTGGAACACCACGCGCGGCTTGGACACCGCCAGCTCATAGCCTTCGCGGCGCATCGTCTCCAGCAGGATGGTCAGGTGCAGTTCACCGCGGCCCATCACCTCGAAGATGCCGTCCTCGTCGGTGTCGTTGACGCGCAGCGCCACATTCGATTGCAGCTCGCGGTCGAGCCGGTCGCGGATCTGCCGGCTGGTGACGAACTTGCCCTCGCGTCCGGCCAGCGGCGAGTTGTTGACGCAGAAGTTCATGGTCAGCGTCGGCTCGTCGACCAGCAACATCGGCAGCGGCAGCGGGTTCTCGATGTCGGTCAATGTCACGCCGATGCCGATGCCCTCGATGCCGTTGATCAGCACGATGTCGCCGGGACCGGCCTCGGTGGCCTGCTTGCGGTCGAGGCCCTCGAACTTGAGCACCTGGTTGACGCGCGCCTTGAACGGCGTGCTGTCCGGGCCGCTGTAGACGGCCACTTCCTGCATCGGTTTGAGGGTGCCCTGGTTGACGCGGCCGATGCCGATGCGCCCGACATAGCTGGAGTAGTCGAGCGAGCAGATCTGCAATTGCAGCGCGTCGTTGGGGCTGCCTTCGTGCGCCGGAACGTGCTGCAGCATCGCGTCGAACAGCGGCGTCAGATCCTTGCCGATCACGCCTTGCTCCAGCGAGGCCCAGCCGTTCAGGCCCGACGCGAAGATGACCGGAAAGTCGAGCTGCGCCTCGGTGGCGTGGAGCTTGTCGAAGAGGTCGAAGGTGGCGTTGATGACGTAGTCGGGGCGCGCGCCGGGGCGGTCGACCTTGTTGACGACGACGATGGGCTTCAAGCCCAGCGCCAGCGCCTTCTTGGTGACGAAGCGGGTTTGCGGCATCGGCCCCTCAACGGCGTCGACCAGCAGCAACACGCTGTCGACCATCGACAGCACGCGCTCGACCTCGCCGCCGAAGTCGGCGTGGCCGGGGGTGTCGACGATGTTGATGTGCGTGCCCTTCCACTCGACGGCGCAGTTCTTGGCCAGGATGGTGATGCCGCGCTCGCGTTCGAGGTCGTTGCTGTCCATCACGCGTTCGGCGACCTTCTCGTTCTCACGGAAGGTGCCGCTCTGGCGCAGCAATTGGTCCACCAGCGTGGTCTTGCCGTGGTCCACGTGGGCGATGATGGCGATGTTGCGGATCTGTCGGGTCATGACGTTGCTTTCTCGGGTGCATGCGCGCTGGGCGCCTGGGGTGACAGGAGGCCTTGCACCTCGAGCGGGCTCAGCAGCCTTGTTGAAATAAGTTCGCCCGCGGCGACCTGGCCGCTGCCCAGGAAGGCCCTGGGCTGCGGGCCGTAGACGCGCACGTGGGCCATGTCGACCAAGGGCAGGCGGCGCCTGACACCGCTCAAAAATCGACCGGCGTCGTCTTCGCGCAGCCGCACCAGCGGCCAGTCGGCCAGCAAGGCGTCGGCGTCGAGCAGGCAAGCGGCGCGTGCGGCTTCGTCCATCTGGGCCAGTTGCTCCAGCGTGTGGGCGCCCTGCAGCGTGAGCGCGCCGCTGGCGGTGCGGCGCAGGCCGCTCAGGTGCGCGCCGCAGCCCAGCAGCTTGCCGATGTCCTCGGCCAGGGTGCGGATGTAGGTGCCCTTGGAGCAATGCACGTCCAGCGTCCAGGTGTCGTCCAGTCCCTGGTTAGCGACGTCGGCGATGACGATGCTGTGCACGGTGATCCGGCGCGGCTCGCGTTCGAGTTCGATGCCGGCGCGCGCGTATTCGTACATCGGCTTGCCGTCGCGCTTGAGGGCCGAGTGCATCGGCGGCAGCTGGTCGATCGGGCCGCACAGGCGGGCGCAGGCCGAGTGCAGCATGGCGCGCGTGACGTTCACGTCGGCGCGTTGCAGCACGTCGCCCTCGGCGTCGGCGGTCGTCGTCGTGACGCCCAGCTTGCAGCTCGCCCGGTAGCGCTTGTCGGCGTCCAGGCTGATCTGCGAGAACTTCGTCGCGGCGCCAAAGCAAAGCGGCAGCAGGCCGGTGGCCAGCGGGTCCAGCGTGCCGGTGTGGCCGGCCTTTTCGGCGCGGAACAGGCGCTTGGCCTTTTGCAGCGCGTCGTTGCTCGACAGGCCCAGCGGCTTGTCGAGCAACAACACGCCGTGCACGGCGCGGCGCACGACCGCGGGTCCTCGGGGGCGAGGGCCGGGCAGCACGTCAGTCTTCCTTGGCGCGCGTGGCATTGGCCTGCTGGATCAGCAGGTTCAACTCGGCGGCGCGCTCGGTGGTGCGGTCGAACACGAAGTGCAGCGTCGGCACAGTGTGGATCTGCAGTTTCTTGAACAGGTTGTTGCGGATGAAGCCGGCCGCCTCGTTCAAGGCGATCTCGCACTCCCGCGGCTCGCCCACCAACAGCGAGAAGAACACCTTCGCGTGGGCATAGTCGGCCGTGACCTCGACGGCGTGGATGGTCACCATGCCGATGCGCGGGTCCTTGAGCTCGCGGATGATGCCGGCCACGTCACGCTGGATCTGGTCGGCAACGCGAAAGCTTCGGTTCGGGATGGCTCGTTTGTGTTTCATCGTTTGCTCCCGGGCTGTCTACAAAGACAAACCCCGCCATCTTTGGGAAGGCGGGGTTTGGGGGTGGGGCCCAAGCCGCGCTAAAGCGTTCGCGCCACTTCCTTGACCTCGAAGATTTCGAGCTGGTCGCCTTCCTTGATGTCGTTCCAGTTCTTCAGCTTGATACCGCATTCGAACCCGGTGCCGACCTCGCGCACATCGTCTTTGAGGCGGCGCACCGATTCGACTTCGCCGGTGTGGACCACGATGTTCTCGCGCAGCAGGCGGAAGCGCGCGCCGCGGCGCACCAGGCCGGCGGTGACCATCGAGCCCGCCACCGTGCCGATCTTGGAGGCGACGAACACGGTGCGGATCTCGGCGGTGCCGATGACCTCTTCACGCTGCTCGGGTGCCAGCATGCCGGTCATGGCCGCCTTCACTTCATCGACGGCGTCGTAGATGATGTTGTAGTAGCGCAGGTCGACACCGTTGTGTTCGGCCAGCTTGCGCGCACCGGCGTCGGCGCGCGTGTTGAAGCCGATGATGACGGCCTTGGAGGCGATGGCAAGGTTGATGTCGCTCTCGGAAATGGCACCCACCGCGGCGTGCACCACCTGCACCTTGACCTC
>JAYSVE010000943.1:0-2689 GCA_043718725.1 Methylibium sp. | reverse complement strand
GCCGCTGCCGACACCAAGCCACCACGCCACGGCGCCGGCCAGGATCAGCAGTGCCAGCCCACCCAGCGCCAGCCGCAGCTTCGCTGAAGACGGCGCCGAGGTCGCTGGCTTGGCTGAAGATCCCGGCGCCGCCGTTCGCGCGGGCGGGGCCATGACGGTCGGCTTGTCGGCGTGGGGGCGCGCCAGCACCGGGTCGATGCGCGCGGCCGGGGCCGGCGTGGCGCGGTGGGCCGGCGCTGGCGGCAGCGCCAACGCGGCTGCGTTGGAGGGCCGTTGGTTGGGTCCCGGCGGGCGCGGCTTGGCCCGCCGGTCCTTGGTGAGCCACAGGTGGCTCGCATCGCCGTGCGAGGTGGCGGCAAACAGTTCGCGCAAGGCCAGCATCGACTGCGGGCGTTTGTCCGGCCGCACCGCCAGCCCGGCATCGATGGCTTCCAGAAACATCGGCGAGTAGCGTCCCTCGGCGGCCTTGGCCGCGGGCACCATGTCGTCGGTGATGATGCGGCTGACCGAGGGCACCGGCGCCCTGCCGGTCACGCAGGCGTACAGCACGGCGCTGAGTGCGTAGACGTCGGTCCACGGGCCCTGCTTCATCGACGCCGAGTCGGCATATTGCTCGATCGGCGCGTAGCCGGGCTTGAGGATCACCGTCAGCGCATGCGTCATGTCGCCGATGACCCGCCGGGCCGCGCCGAAGTCCAGCAGCAGCGGGCGCACCGTCACCGCGCCCACCGGCGTGGCCTGCGGCGGCAACGGCAGCAGCAGGATGTTGTCCGGGGCGATGTCGCGGTGGTAGCAATGGTCCTGGTGCAGTTGGTCGAGTGCGTCGAGCATCGGCGACAGCAGCGCCAGCAGCCAGCGCTCGTCGGGCGCGTGGCCGAGTTCGGCCAGCCACTTCTTGAGCGTCGGTCCCTGGTAGAACGGCATCACCATGTAGGCCGTGCCGTTTTCTTCCCAGAAGCGGTAGACCTTGACCAGCGACGGGTGGTCGAAGGACGCCAGCAACTGGGCCTCGTTGACGAAGCTGCGCAGGCCCAGTTCGAAGGTTTCGCGGTGCCGCTCGGAGCGCACCGACACACTGTGGTTGGCGCCGCGGCTGGCCAGGTTGGTCGGCATGTATTCCTTCAGCGCCACGACCCGCCCGAGCCGCGTGTCGCGCGCCAGGTAGACGATGCCGAAGCCGCCTTCGCCGACCAGCCCTTCGATCACGTATTCCTGCAGCGCGTGGCCAAAGGGCAGGGCGGCGCCGGGATTCATCGGCGCGCCGAAGACGGTGCGGTCGTCGTCCTGGGCCGCGGCGCCGAGCGTGGCGTCCGAGGGTGGCGGATTCACCAGCGGCCCTCCAGCATCCGGGAAAACTGGTCCGGCTCGGGCAGGCCCGGCAGCACCGTCAGGCTATCCTCCCGGCCGGCTGGCTGGACCGGCGACCAGAAGCTGTGGCCCGCGTAGGCTTTGATGAACAACGGGCCGGCCAGCGCCTGCGCCCATTGCGCCGGGGAGGGCGTGCCGCGCAGCAGCAGGCGCACGCACTGGCCGTTGGCCTGCACCACGGGCGGCGCCGCTTGCTCCGCGCCCGGCCATTGTGGCACGTTGGCCAGGTCGGCCTCGAAACCTTCCAGGCTGGCGCCGGGTTGCAGCGTGCCCAGTGCCGCCTGGCACACCGCGGTGAACCAGGCCGACAAGCCGTCGCAGGTGTCAGTGGACATCGGCGGATTTTGATGGCTGCTGCAAACCACCAGCGGGAAGTAACGCCCGACCGCGTCGACGCTGGGCATCAGCACGCCGAACCACCAATGCCCGTCGACCACGTCCGGCGCCCAGGCAAAGCGCCACAGCGGCCCGCTGAGGTAGGTGTCGAGCCAGCCCTCGCCCAGTTGCACCCGGCTCGCGCTGATGCAACGCGACAACCAGGGGTCGCAGGTCTTGATGAAGTCTTGCGACACCCGCCGGTGGGCAAAGTCGCCCAGCATCACGACCTTGCCGAACCAGCCGGGCGCCGGGTGAAGGCGGCTGGCCGGGGCGTCGATCAAAGCTTGCCCGGACATGAAAACTGCTCCAGCTCGGCCAGGCGAAACGGGTTGCGCACGCTGCTGGTGGTGACGTCGAACACCGCCTTGCGCCCTTCGATGTTGAAGGTGGCGCGAAAGCGCTCGGGCGCGCCACCGGGTTCGATCTGGAGTTTGTCGAACAGCCTGAACAAGGCCCAGGGCCCGTCCGTCACCAGGCCCGAACTGCCGGTGGCCGACACCGGCGACAACGCCACCCGCACCTGGCCGCTGCCGCGCGGCCCGGGCCACTGGATCTGCGCCGGGATCTGCGGCCCATGCGCGTACTTCACGATCTGGCCGTCGATGTCGAGGATGAATTGGGTGATGGCCGTGTCCATTTCGGCCGGTTTGAAGTCAAGCCGCAGCCCAGGCACCTTGCCACCGGCGCGGAAGAACGTGTCGCGGATCGCCGCGGCGTTCTGGAACTGCAGCAAGGTGCCCGGCGACCCCATCGACGCGCCGCCCAACTCCTTGAAGCTCCAGGGCCGGGTGGAGGTGTCGACGAAGGCCAGCAGGCGCTGCTGGAAGAAGCTGTCGAACTTGCCGCCCACACCGAACAGCTCGCCGAAGTCCTCTTGGGTCACGTCACTCGTGCTGCCGCGCGCGAACGGGTAGCGCCCGGTGATGGCCTTGCGGCACAGCTC
>JAYSVE010000942.1:0-6269 GCA_043718725.1 Methylibium sp. | reverse complement strand
TGCGGCCATCGACCTGCCTGCGAGTTGCGGCGCAATTGGTGCGAGAGCGCATCTCGCCACATGCGCGGTGGCGCCGGGTCAGCCTGCAACCTTTGTTGAACTTCGACTTCTTTGCGAAGCTGTACAGGGACGAGCGGCCCGATTTTGCCACCTGGCACAGCAACCACGCCGCGCACTACATGCACCACTACTGGCGTGCCTGGGACGACTCCAAATTTGCCGCCAAATCGCCTCCCGGGGAGAAGGAAAAATATGGCGAAGCGGTCCCCTTTGGCTATCAAGTCTGTGACGAGTTGCTCGGGCGGGCCTTCGATCTGATCGACGACCGGACCGTCTTGGTGGTGGCGTCAAGCATGGGCCAGCAGCCGTATCTCAGCGACAAGTACGACGAGGGCAAGATCGTGGTCCGTGTGAAGAACATCGATGCCCTGCTCGAACGGCTGGGCAAGGACGGCGTTCAGGAAGCGGTGCCCACGATGGTGCCCCAATGGAATCTGGTGGTCCCCGATGCGGTTCGGCGCCAATCGATCCAACGCCAACTGGAAGGCGTGCGCCGCATCGTCGCCGGCGTCACCGAAGCCGGCTTTGCGGTCACCGAGGTCGGCAACGCGCTGACGGTCACGCCGCTGGGCCTGGCGCGCATGGCGTCGGGCATCCAGTACATCTTCCCTGCGACAAGCCTGCGCGCCGAGAGTCGACACGCAATGGAGGACCTGTTCGCGACGGACACGCCGACGGTGAAGCAAGGCATGCATCACATCAACGGCGTGCTGGCGTTCTATGGCAAGGGCATCAAGCAGGGCGCGAATCTGGCCTCTTGCACCAACCTCGACGTGGCGCCGACCATGCTGTCGATCATGGGTCTGGGTTTGCCCGCGGTCATGGAAGGGCGCGTCTTGCATGAAGCGATGGCATGACCCAATGCTTGGGTCTGAGTTGACAACGGCCAGGGCCAGGTCAGGCCGCGTCGGCGCGTGGGTGCGGGCGTTCTGGCTGCTGGCGATCGCGGCGGGTTCGACACTTGCCGCGGCGCAGCGCGTCGGCAGAATCGACCTTGAACACCCGGGCATGCTGGTTTGGCCGCCAGCAGCCGCCGCCAGCGGCCCGAGCCCATGTTCGGTCGCTCTGGCGGGCAACTCCGCCACTTTCAACGTGGGTCCGGGGCAGAAATACACCGAACTGACCCAGGTCCCTTGGCTGTCGTTGCAGGCCGGCGACGTGGTGAACGTGTTTCACCGCCCCACTCCTTACCGGACCAAGATCGGCCTGCGAGCGCAGGGCTCATTGGCGGCGCCCGTGATCATCAACGGCGTGACAGACGCCAATTGCAACCGCCCCGAAATCAATGCGCAGAACGCGGTCACGGCAGACGATGCGGTGCAGGCCCGGTTCTTCAACAAGCAGCACAGCGAGAACCTGGGCGCCATCTTCATCTACCAAGCGTCCAGCGATCCCTGGGGCTACAAGCCCAGAAACATCGTCATCCAGAACTTCCGGATCACCGGGGCCCACAAGAGCAATACCTACACGGCTCAGGATGGCACGACGGCGTCCTACAGTCTCGGCGCCGCGGGGATCTATGCGGTGCGTGTTGAAGGACTGACGGTGCAGAACAACGAAATCACCGGCAATGGAAACGGCATTTTCGTGAACAGCCGTGGCGATGACGATTACAGCGGCTTCATCACGATCCGGCAAAACCGCCTGTACGGCAATGGCAATGTGGGCAGCTACACCGAGCACAATCTCTACATACAGGCCGTGCGTCCGCTGTACGAGGGCAACTACATCGGACAGTTGAGGGTCGGAGCGGTCGGCTCGTCGATGAAGGACCGCAGCAGCGCCACCGTGGTTCGATACAACCACATCGTCGCGGCGGCACGCGCCATCGACCTGGTAGAAATCGAAGGCGGTGTAGCGGCCGTGCTGAACGATCCGCTCTACCACCACGCATGGGTGTACGGCAACCTGATCGTGAGCGACCATGATCAGCCTGCGGCTTCGTCCACGCTGCTGATTCACTGGGGTGGCGACAACGACCCGCGGTACTTCCGCACCGGCACGCTCTACTTCTACAACAACACCGTGGTCACTCGGGCCACCCAGATCCAGGCTTATTACCTGTGCGTCTTCGACCTGCCCACCACGACACAAAAAGTGGAGGCCAAGGGCAACGTGTTCTTACATCACGGCACAGGTCGATTCAACCTGGGCTACAAATCCGGCACGATTGTGCTGCGCGACACAAACTGGATCAGCAAGGGTTGGGCCAAATCCTGGGCCCGTGAGGTAGTCTTTGATCAGACCGATTCGAAGGTGATCGAAGGCAACGACGCGGGGCTCGACGAGAACTTCGTGCCGCGCCGGACTTCAGTCGTTCTGGACAAGGGCACGCTCGCGCCGAGCGCCTTTCCTTCGTCGGTGAACACTGCGGGCCTGAAACCGGGCTCCCAGTTCGCGCCGCCGGCAAGATTGGTGGACCGCCCGGTTCGAGGGGCGGCTCCTGACCTCGGAGCATTCGAAGGCTTGTGACGCGACGAACGGCGATTGGGTCGCTGACACATGGAATCTTTGGTTTGATTGGAGATGGGATTGAAGGTTGCGATTTTGGGAACCGGCTATGTCGGGTTGGTCACCGGTGCATGCTTTGCCGATCTGGGCGTCAATGTCACCTGCATCGACATTGACAAGCTGAAGATCGAACGACTCCAGAACGGCGAGATCCCGATTCACGAACCGGGACTGGAGGCCATCATCAAACCCGCCGCCGCTGCCGGGCGTTTGCGGTTCACCAGCGACATCACCGACGGTTTGGCGGGATGTGAGGTTGTCTTCGTTGCCGTGGGCACGCCCTCTGACGAAGACGGCTCGGCGGACCTCGGATACGTGCTCGCAGCGGCCCGATCGATTGGCACAGCAATCAATGGCTTTACCGTGGTCGTCGACAAGAGCACGGTGCCCGTCGGAACCGGCGACAAGGTTGCCCATGTCATAGCCGAAGCGTTGCGGGAACGAGGCGTCACGCACGAGTTCGCGGTTGTTTCCAATCCAGAGTTTCTCAAGGAGGGCGCCGCGGTCGCTGATTTCATGCGGCCAGACCGCATCGTGTTGGGCCTGCCCGACGGCCAATTGGGCGCGCGCGCTCGCGAGATCATGGACCGGCTCTACTCGCCGTTGCAACGCAACCACCAGCGAACCATCTACATGGACGTTCGCTCAGCGGAACTGACCAAATATGCGGCCAATGCCATGTTGGCCACGCGCATCAGCTTCATGAATGAGCTGGCCAACCTGGCCAGCTCGGTCGGTGCCGACATCGAGTCCGTGCGCCAGGGCATGGGCTCGGACACCCGAATCGGCTTCGACTTCCTTTACGCCGGTACGGGCTATGGCGGCTCATGTTTTCCAAAGGATATCCGCGCGATCAGTCACACCGGGCGCGAGCACGGCATCGAGCTCAAGGTCGTGCAGGCGGTGGAGCAGGTGAACGAGAGGCAAAAAGAAGTGCTCGTGCGCATGATCCAACGCCGCTTCGGCGAAGATCTGCGCGGACGCACCTTTGGGCTGTGGGGCCTGGCATTCAAGCCCAACACAGATGACATGCGCGACGCGCCAAGTCGAGTGATCATTGGCAAGCTTGTTGACGCCGGGGCGCGCATCGTGGCCTACGATCCGGTGGCGATGAAAGAAGCCCGTCGCGCGCTGGCGCTCGACTTGGGCGATTCAATCGAAAGGCTTGGGCGCGTCACTTTTGCCGAAGCGCCAGAAGACTGCATCGAAGGTGCGGACGCACTGGTGATTGCCACCGAATGGAAGATTTTCAAGAGCCCGGATTGGGCGCTTGTTCGCAAGCGCCTGAAGCAGCCGGTGGTTTTTGATGGACGCAACCTGTTCTCGCCTCAACTGATGTGCAGCGAGGGCTTTGAATACCATTCGATCGGACGAGCCGCGTGGCAACACTGAGGCAGGCGCCAGTACGCGGGTCTTGCCTGGGGAGGAATAAGTGGCAATTTTTGAGCGGCTCGCTCGCGGTCTGGGGGCCCTAGGCGCTCCCGGTTTGGGCGGCCCAAGGTTGACGGTGCTGCTCTACCACAGGGTTCTGCATCAACCCGATCCATTCCTGCCGCATGAGCCTGATGCGGCGTTGTTCGATGCGCAACTCTCCTGCCTGTCGCAGGTGTTTCGAATCCTCCCGCTCGAGGGCGCGCTGTGCCAATTGCGGGCCGGCACCCTGCCCTCGAGGGCCTTGTGCATCACATTTGACGATGGATATCGCGACAACATCGAGGTGGCGGTTCCCATACTTCGGAGGCATGGCCTGGTTGCTACGTTCTTCATTGCGACCGGCTTTCTTGACGGTGGTCGGATGATGCATGACACCGTGGTCGAGACAGCACGGAGACTGCCTGCGCAGTTGTGCGACCTGGAATGGATCGGCTTGGGCAAGCGGTCGTTCGGGGACATCGGCTCGCGGGTCGCGCTTATCGATGAATTTGTACGCAAGGTCAAGTACCTTCCATTTCAGGAGCGCACGGCCGCCTGTCAGCGATTTGCCTTCGAAGTGCAAGGCACGTTGCCAATGGACCTGATGATGACCTCGAAACAGGTGCGCGACCTGGTGACATTGGGCATGTCGGTGGGTGCGCACACGCATGACCATCCCATACTCGCAGGTATGAGCAGGGATGAGGCCTTTGGCCAGATCGTCAAGGGCCGCGACATACTCACCGGAATACTCGGTTCGGCACCACCTCTGTTCGCCTATCCGAATGGGAAGCCTGACATCGACTATGGCCCTGCTCACGTCGAATTGGTCAAGCGGGCCGGCTTTTCGGGCGCCGTCTCGGTGTCCATGGGCTCCGCGACGCAAGGCTCGGATCACTTTCAGGTGCCACGGTTTATTCCCTGGGACCGCGATCCGCGACGCCTGGCGCTGCGGATCCATGCTCATCCCTGGCGTTATCGCGTGGCTCCGATAGCGGGAGCTTGAACCCGTACTGGCTGGGCGCAATAGGTGGCGCTGGAACCTCGCCACCGGGGTTGCAAGTTCGTCAGGCCTTTCCTTTCTTTCCGGTCTTCAGCGCTCCAAAGCGCCAATGTCCATCCCGGAACCGTTCACGGTTCGAGCCGCTGGAGCAAACCCTGCTCCAAGTTGATAGCTAGGAACAAACGCGCTGACCGCCGGCGGCGGCGCCTGGGCGGAATCCACAACGGCGCTGCCAGGCAATGGGCGCATGGTTGCCAGGTCGATCGGCGGGGTTGTGCCGGAGATCAGGTTGCCCGGACCGTTGAGCTGGCCCTTGACGGGGTGGTAGACATCCGAATCGGCCCAGCCGCGGCTGATCCAATTCCGTCCCAGGTTGACGATACCGCCGGGAGTCCAGGCTGCGCCAACTTCCCGGCTAGCACGCATGCTGCGTCGGCCTTCGGCGATGCCTGCGTCAAAAACGAAGACGTTGTTGAAAATCTCCGCCTTCTCTTCGGTGGTATCGATCTGGAACATCTCGGCGCCGCTGCCCGTGACATGGATGGTGTTGTTGAAGAAGTAAAGCGTCCCCTTTCGGAAGAGCGGCTCACCCCAGTTAGCGCCTGGGGTGCTGCCGAAATGGTCACCGCCATAGTGAATGATGCTGCCCGTGTCACCGCTCTTCTTGATCTGGTTGCCATAGACGATGGTCGTGCGGTAGGCTGGGTCTTTGAGCGCATAGCCCGGGAAGTCCTCCGCCTCGACCAGGTCAATTGCATGAGCACCCTCTTCGATGCGGTTGTAGCGCACAACGGTGCCGACCGAGCGGTCTTTCGGGCCGTTGCCCAAGGCGCCAGCGCGCAACGGACCGTAACGATTGAACTCGATGACCGTGCCGACGCTTTGCGTGTACGTGGTGTGCTGATGCGTATCGCCCACGATGCCATGTCCCCACATGTAATTGCCGGCAATTCGGATGTTCTTGGTCAGCGCGAATTCGCCGTCGTCGGTTGATTTGCTGAACACGGCCATCGTGCAATCGCTGATTTCGTTGTCTGCAATCAGAATGTTGTGCCCACGGTCGAGCCAAATGCAGGCCCCGAAATCGGCATATCGCTTGCTGGTTCCGGACGCGTCTGTGAAGCTGTAGTTCGGATGCGCGCGCTTGATATTCAAGCCATCAATCTGGATGTATCGCGGGTAGGCCTCATAGGGTTGGGTCGCCAGCGGCTTGACGACGATCACTGAACGCGCCTGGTGGATGTCGCTTGTCTGCGCGGTGTTGCCGTAGGCTGAGGTCAAA
>JAYSVE010000941.1:0-6271 GCA_043718725.1 Methylibium sp. | reverse complement strand
CGCGGTCCGCGGCGACCCATCGCCGCAGGCGCAGGCGCGGTGTTTCAAACTCGATGGCCGCGGTCATGGTGGTTGCGCACGCCCTCAGTGCCGCGCGTCAGCGCGGCTGGGGTTGCGGCCAGATTGGAGCACGCTTGGGGCGGCGTGTCGCGCCACTTTCAAGACGCCCCCCGGCAGCGCGTGCGGCTTGCGCAAGCTCAAGCGGTTCCTCGAGGCGCCGATGGCCGCCTTGCCCGGCGTGCCAGCGTGGGACCGGGCGTTGATCGAGCGCGGACTGCGGGGGTGAGCGCCGGCCGTGACCGATCGATCGGCTTTGCGCAGGCCGCCAGGCCGCTGCGCCGCCACCTAAACTCCGGCCCTCACGCGCCGGTTCGTGCAACGGCACTCGCAGGCCCGAATCGGCCGACTCAAGACGACGATGAACGACCGGATGTGCGATCAAGAAGGAAGATTCCGATGAACGATGCTGCCCCCTCCGCCCCTGCCCCTGCCCCGCTGCCCGACCGGCTGTCCACCGACCCGCGCAGCCCGCATCACATCAAGGCCGTGTTCGAACAGGATGTCGGTATTCGCTTCAACGGCAAAGAGCGCTTTGATGTCGAGGAGTACTGCATCAGCGAAGGCTGGATCAGGGTGCCCGCCGGCAAGGCGGTGGACCGCATGGGCCGACCGTTGATGATCAAGTTGAAGGGCAAGGTGGAGGCGTTCTACCGCTGAGCCGGTGGCCGCCGGCTAAAGTCCGCCGCATGGCATACGAACTCCACTACTGGCCGACCATCCAGGGTCGCGGCGAATTCGTGCGGCTGGCGCTGGAAGCCGCCGGTGCACCCTATACCGACGTGGCGCGCGGCGCCGAAGACGCGGGCCAGGGCGTGCCGGCCCTGCTGGGCGTCCTGCAAGACCGCAACCTGACGCATCCGCCCTTCGCACCGCCCTTTTTGAAGGACGGTGAGGTGCTGCTCGGGCAGACCGCCGCCATCCTGCACTACCTTGCGCCGCAGCTCAAGCTGGTGGCACGCAGCGAGCAGGCGCGCGTCTGGACGCAGCAGATCCAGCTCACGATCGCCGACATGGTGACCGAGGCGCACGACGTTCACCACCCGGTCGGTGCCGGCCTGTTCTACGAGGACCAGAAGGCCGAAGCGCTGCGTCGCGCCGCCGAGTTCTGCGGCGCCCGCCTGCCCAAGTACTTGCAGTGGTTCGAAAGCATCGTGGTGCGCAACCTGGCCGGAGCGCGCCACCTGGTCGGCGGCAAGCTGAGTTACGCCGACCTGTCGCTGTTTCAACTGGTCGAAGGCCTGCGCTACGCATTCCCGAAAGCGGCGCAACGGGCACTGGCCAAGACGCCCTCGGTCGTGCTGTTGCACGACCGCGTCGCCGTGCTGCCGCGGGTGGCGGCCTACCTGCGCAGTGAACGCCGCATTCCGTTCAATGAGCAGGGCATCTTCCGCTGCTATCCCGAGCTCGATATTTCCTGAGGTTTGGCCGCCCTGTCGGCAACCCCATCGGCCGCGTTGACGCACGCCTTTGTGCTGGCGCCGTTGGCCTGAACCGCATGACGCCCCGGAGACCATGACGCGATGATCGACAAGATTTCCGAATCGGTGCAGTCCGCGCTGCAAGGCGTGGCCGACGGCGCCACCGTGATGATCGGCGGCTTCGGCGGCGCCGGCCAGCCAAACGAGCTGATCGATGGGTTGATCGCCCAGGGCGCGCGCGACCTCACCATCGTCAACAACAACGCCGGCAACGGCGAGACCGGCCTGGCCGCGCTGCTGAAGGCGGGGCGGGTGCGCAGAATCATCTGCTCGTTCCCGCGCCAGGCCGATTCGCAGGTGTTCGACCGCCTTTATCGCAGCGGCGCGCTGGAGTTGGAACTGGTTCCCCAAGGCAACCTGGCCGAACGCATTCGCGCCGCGGGCGCCGGCATCGGCGGCTTTTTCACGCCCACCGGCTACGGCACCGAACTGGCGCGTGGCAAGGAGACGCGCGAGATCGGCGGGCGCATGCACGTGCTGGAGTCGCCCCTGCACGCCGACCTGGCGCTGATCATGGCCGAGCGCGGCGACCGCTGGGGCAACCTGGTCTACCGCAAGGCGGCGCGCAACTTCGGGCCCGTCATGGCGATGGCCGCCAGGCTCACCGTGGCGTCGGTGCATGAGATCGTCGCGCTCGGGGCGCTGGACCCGGAGCACATCGTGACGCCGGGGATCTTTGTGCAGCGGGTCGTGAAGGTGCCGCGCTGCGCGACCGGGCCGGCGGGCTTCAAGGCCACGGCCTGAGGGCAAGGACATGCAAAGATTGGACCGTGATCAGATGGCCGCCCGCGTGGCACGCGACATTCCCGAAGGCGCGTATGTGAACCTGGGCATCGGCTTGCCGACCCTCGTGGCCAACCACTTGCCCAAGCTGGGATCACCCGACTATCGCGAGATCTTCCTGCACAGCGAGAACGGCCTGCTCGGCATGGGCCCGGCGCCCGCGGCCGGCGACGAAGACTTCGACCTCATCAACGCCGGCAAACAGCCGGTCACCTTGCTCGCCGGTGGCGCGTACTTCCACCACGCCGACAGCTTTGCGATGATGCGCGGCGGGCACCTGGACATTTGCGTGCTCGGCGCCTTCCAGGTCTCGGTCGCCGGCGACCTGGCCAACTGGCACACCGGCGGCGCCGCCATTCCGGCGGTCGGCGGCGCGATGGACCTGGCGATCGGCGCGAAGAAAACTTGGGTGATGATGGAGCACCTGGCCAAGACCGGCGAGAGCAAACTGGTCCAGACCTGCACCTACCCGCTCACGGCCATCGGCTGCGTGAGCCGCATCTACACCGACCTGGCGGTGATCGACGTGACGCCTTTGGGCCTGAAAGTAGTGGAGACCTTCAACGGCCTGGCTTTCAATGAACTGCAATCGCTCAGTGGCGTGCCGCTGATCCCTTGAACCTCCCACATTTTTTTTTGGACCCCGCATGAACCAAGCCTTCATCGTCGACGCCATCCGCACCCCCTTCGGCCGCTACGGTGGCGCGCTCTCAGGCGTGCGCACCGACGACCTGGGCGCCATTCCACTCAAGGCGCTGATGGCGCGCAACCCCCGGGTCGACTGGCAGGCGGTCACCGACGTGATCTTCGGCTGCGCCAACCAGGCTGGCGAAGACAACCGCAACGTCGCGCACATGGCGTCGCTGCTGGCCGGCTTGCCGATCGAGCTGCCCGGCTGCACCATCAACCGCCTGTGCGGCTCGGGCATGGACGCGGTGGGCACGGCGGCGCGCGCCATCAAAAGCGGCGAGGCGCAGTTGCTGTTTGCCGGCGGTGTGGAGAGCATGAGCCGCGCGCCCTTCGTGATGCCCAAAGCCGACACCGCGTTCAGCCGCGTCAACGCGGTGTACGACACCACCATCGGCTGGCGCTTCGTCAACCCGCGGATGAAGGAACTGCACGGCGTCGACGCTATGCCGGAGACGGCCGAAAACGTGGCCCTGCAATTCAACATCGAACGTGACGCGCAGGACCGCATGGCATTGCGCAGCCAGCTCAATGCCGTGGCGGCGCAGAAGGCGGGTGTTTTCGACGCCGAGATCACCCCGGTCACGATCGCACAGAAGAAGGGCGAGCCAACCGTCGTCGGCAAGGATGAGCATCCACGTGAAACCAGCCTGGAGGCGCTGGCCAAGCTCCGGGGCGTGGTCCGGCCCGACGGCACGGTGACGGCGGGCAATGCCTCGGGCATCACCGACGGCGCCTGCGCGCTGTTGCTGGCCAACGAGGCCAGCGCCGCAACGCACGGCCTGACGCCGCGCGCGCGCGTCGTGGGCATGGCCACGGCCGGGGTCGCGCCGCGCATCATGGGCTTTGGCCCGGCGCCGGCCACGCGCAAGCTGCTGGCGCTGACCGGCTTGACGCTGGCGCAGATGGACGTGATCGAACTCAACGAAGCCTTCGCCGCCCAGGCCCTGGCGGTGACGCGCGACCTCGGCCTGCAAGACGACGACCCCCGCATCAACCCCAACGGCGGCGCGATCGCGCTGGGCCACCCACTGGGCGCCAGCGGCGCACGGCTGGTGACCACGGCGATCAACCAGCTGCATCGCATCAAAGGGCGCTATGCGCTGTGCACGATGTGCATCGGCGTCGGCCAGGGGATTGCGTTGATCGTCGAGCGGGTTTAGTTGCGGCGTACCGACGGCGAGCGTGGCGGTCCCGGTGCTGTCAAGGCCCCAAAAAATACGCTGGACGCATTGCGTCGCGAGCCATGACAATTCCTCGATGACACCGAGGAGGCCTTCGTCATGACCGATGTGGCAACACCCTTCCGATACCACGTTGCGGACAGCGCGATAGCCGATCTGCGCGAGCGCCTCGCGCGCACCCGGTTTGCGGACCAGGCACCGGGCCAGGCCTGGGCACATGGCACGGATGTCGGCTTTCTGAGGCAGCTCGTCGAGCATTGGCACAGCCGCTTCGACTGGCGCGCGCAGGAGGCGCGCCTCAACGCTTTTGCGCAGTTCAAGCTGCCGTTGCACGGCATCGACCTGCACTTCATCCACGTCGAAGGCAAGGGTCCGAATCCATGTCCGCTGCTGCTGTCGCATGGCTGGCCGGGGTCGGTCTTCGAGTTCCTGGACATCCTCCCGCGCCTGACCGACCCGGCGCGTTTCGGTGGCGATCCGGCCGACGCCTTCACCGTGGTCGCGCCGTCGCTGCCAGGCTACGGCCTGTCGTTCGCGCCCGGACAGCCGCGCTTCAGCGTCGAGATGATGGCCGATTGCTTTGCCGAACTGATGACCGGCGTACTGGGCTACCCGCGCTTTGCGGCGCAGGGTGGCGACTGGGGCGCTTTCATCACCTCGCGCCTGGGTGCCGTGCACCCGGACAAATTGCTCGGCATCCACCTCAATTTGCTGACCGTGCGGCGCGACCCGAAGATGCTGACCAACCCGACACCGGAGGAGCAGACGTTTCTCGGCGAGCTGGAGGTCTGGATCAAGGAGGAGATGGGCTACCAGTGGATTCAGGGCACGCGGCCGCAGACGCTGGCTTTCGGGCTGAGCGATTCCCCGGCGGGCCTGGCCGCGTGGATCGTCGAAAAGTTCCGTGCCTGGTCCGACTGCGGCGGCGACGTGCAAAGCGTGTTCACCATGGATCAGTTGCTCGCCAACATCAGCCTGTACTGGTTCACCGGCGCCATCGGCGCGTCGTTCTGGCCCTACCACGCCCGCATGCACGGGCCCTGGCCGATTCCCGACGGCGGGGTGAAGGTGCCCATGGGCTACGCGGCGTTCCCGCGCGAGACGCTGCGCCCACCGCGGTCGGTGGCCGAGAAGATGTACACCGACATCCGCCGCTGGACCGTGATGCCCAAGGGGGGTCATTTCGCCGCGATGGAGCAGCCCGAGGCCCTGGCCCGCGAGATCGTCGAGTTCTTCCGCCCACTGCGGCCGCACCATCCAGCGCGGCAGGCTGAAGCTCCGCCTGACGCCAGCACGAAAATCCGCCGCCGATGAAAGCCCAATGCCCGGCGCGACAATCGACCAGGACCACGTTCCCACCCCCAAGGAGAACCGTATGCAGCTCGGCGCTTTTTCAGTCAGCTTGGCGGTCAAAGATCTGGACGCCTCGCGGGCGTTCTACGAGACGCTCGGATTCGCCGTCGTCGGCGGCGACGCGGCCCAGAACTGGCTGATTCTTCGCAACCCCGACGCGGTGACGATCGGCCTGTTCAAGGGCATGTTCGATCGCAACCTGCTCACCTTCAATCCGGGTTGGGACCGCGGGGCCAAGGACCTCGCGACATTCACCGACGTGCGCGACCTCCAGAATCAGCTCGAGGCGCGTGGCCTGGCCCTGACGACCCGGGCGGACCCGTCGACCACCGGGCCCGCTAGCCTGATGCTGGTCGACCCCGACGGCAATCCGGTCCTGGTCGACCAGCACCGTTGAGCGGGCGGGCTTCGATCCCGTCAACCTCGACGCAAGGAGAGTGAAATGCGCCCCAGTGATGCCAGTCCCGCCACCGAACCGGCGTTCGAAATGACGCGGGTGTTCAAGGCTCAGCGCGACCGCGTGTGGGCGGCGTGGAGCGAGGACCAGCACTTGCGCCATTGGTGGGGACCGAAGGGCTGCGCCATCGAGACCCGCCGTTTCGAGTTCAGGCCGGGCGGCCTGGTTCACTATGCGATGAGGTTCGCGGGCGCGCCGACGATGTGGGGCAGGTTCAACTACCGCGAGATCGTCGCGCCCGAACGCATCGTCTGGCTCAATTCGTTCGC
>JAYSVE010000095.1:0-2322 GCA_043718725.1 Methylibium sp. | reverse complement strand
ATTCCCAAGCTCCTGTGCTTCGAGGAGCTTTGCGCCGCGCAGTCCGAGCGCTTCGACTGGCCGCAATTCGACGAGAACCAGGCCTCGTCGCTGTGCTACACGTCGGGCACCACCGGCAACCCCAAGGGTGTGCTCTACAGCCACCGCTCGACCCTGCTGCACACCCTGGCCGGCGCCATGCCCGACGCGCTGAACTGCTCGGCCGCCGACACTGTGCTGCCGGTGGTGCCGATGTTTCACGTCAACGCCTGGGGCCTGCCGTACATCGCCTGCATGGTGGGCGCCAAACTGGTGTTCCCGGGGCCGGGACTGGACGGCAAGTCGCTCTACGAGTTGTTCGAATCCGAGAAGGTCACGCTGTCGGCCGGTGTGCCCACGGTGTGGCAGGGGCTGCTGGGCTATGTCGAGGCCAACGGCCTGAAGTTCAGCACCATGCGGCGCAGCGTGATAGGCGGCTCGGCCTGCCCGCCGGCGATGATCAAGCTGTTCAATGAAACCTACGACGTAAGTGTGCTGCACGCCTGGGGCATGACCGAGATGAGCCCGATCGGCACGATTGCCGGCTTCAAGAGCCAACACGCGGCGCAGTCGCAGCAGGAGCGTTACGCCGTGATGGCCAAGCAGGGCCGTGCCATCTATGGCGTCGACATGCGCATCGTCGGCGAAGCCGGCGAAGACCTGCCGTGGGACGGCAAGGCCAGCGGCGAGCTGCTGGTGCGCGGCCCGTGGATCATGGCGAGCTACTACAAGGGCGAAGGCGGCGACCCGCTGGTGCAGGCCGGCGGCAAAGGCTGGTTCCCCACCGGTGACGTGGCGACGATCGACGCCGACGGCTACATGCAGATCACCGACCGCAGCAAGGACGTCATCAAGTCCGGCGGCGAGTGGATCGGCTCGATCGACATCGAGAACATTGCGATGGCCCACCTCAAGGTCGCGATGGCCGCGTGCATTGCCGCGCACCACCCCAAGTGGGACGAGCGCCCGCTGCTGGTGGTGCTGAAGAAGCCCGGCGTGGAGCTGTCGCGCGAGGAATTGCTGGCGTTCTTCGACGGAAAAATAGCCAAGTGGTGGACCCCCGACGACGTCGTCTTCGTCGATGCCATTCCGCTCGGCGCCACCGGCAAGATGCTGAAGAACCGGCTGCGCGAGCAGTTCAAAGACCACAAGCTGCCGACGGCTTGATCGCTGGGGCGGGCCCGGCCCGCATCTGCTAGATTGACCACACGCCCGACCACCGAGGTTCTTGCCATGGGTTCACCACTGCCGAAGCTGACACTCGAAGCCTACCTGGCATGGGAAAACGAGCAGCCCGAGAAGCACGAGTTCTATCGTGGAGAGGTGTTTGCGATGGTGGGCGGGCGGCGTGTGCACGGATCAGTGGTGAGCAACCTGTCCGCGCTTCTGGTCAACGCGATGAAGGGCAGCCCGTGCCGCGTTTTCTCCGGGGGCATGAAGGTCCAGCCCGCCGACGACACCATCCTCTACCCCGATGTGTTCGTCACCTGCGACCCGGCCGACCTGCGCACCGAGATGATCTTCACGGCCCCCAAGCTGGTGATCGAAGTGCTCTCCCCCAGCACCCAGGCCTATGACCGCAGCCAGAAGTTCGCGCTGTACCGCCGCATGGCGAGTCTTCAGGAGTACGCGCTGGTCGACCCGGACACACGCCGCATTGAGGTCTTCCGAATCGGCGCCGACGGCTTGTGGGTGTTGCACGACATGAGCGAACTTGCCATCGTCACGCTGGCCAGCGTGGGTTGCGAGATGACGATGACCGATGTTTTCGACGGTGTCGATCCAGCGTGACGACCTCCGCATTCCACCAGGAGACCGATTGATGAGCGCAGTTCGACAAGACCCGACCCGGTTTGGCAGCGGCAAAGACGTTTTGCGGGTCGAAGACGCCGCGTTGCTGGCCGGCCGCGGCCAGTTCACCGACGACCTTTCGGTGGCGGGGCAGACCCATGCCGCGTTCCTGCGCTCACCGTATGCGCATGCCCGCATCGTCTCGGTCGACGCCGCCGCCGCGCGCGCCATGCCCGGCGTGATGGCCGTGTTCACCGGCGCCGACCTGGCGGCGGCCGGCGTCAAGCCGATTGCGCCGGTCGCCGGCTTCCCGCGGCCGGACGGAACGCCGGCCGCGTCGGCGCCGCACCGGGCGCTGGCCCACGAGGTCGCGCGCTATGTCGGCGAGCCGGTGGTCGCGGTCGTCGCTCAGAGTCTGGACGCGGCGCGCAACGCGTTGGAGGCGATCGTCGTCGAGTACGAGGAACTGCCGGCCGTGGTCGACGCCGTCCAGGCCACCCGACCCGGCGCGCC
>JAYSVE010000940.1:0-6272 GCA_043718725.1 Methylibium sp. | reverse complement strand
GTCGCGTCGGGTGCCATGTCGGCGGTTGCTAGCTCGCCCAAGACCATCTCGTCCTGGGTCGCAGCCGGCGCTGGCGCTGCAGCGCGCCGCTTCGGGTCTTGAAACTCTGGGCGCAGCCAACGCACCCGGCCTTGCGCTTCTTCGGCGGCGCGTTCGGCGTTCAGGTGCACCAGGCGCTGCAACAGTTCTTCTTCGGCCTCGGCCTGAGCGGCGGGCTTCTCCAGCCAGGGCAAGGTGCCGCCCGGTTGTCCCACGAGCGCGGGTGCCAGGTCGGCCCAGCCGTAGGCTTGAAGCACCAGCGCATCGAGACTGTCGTGCAGCTCGGCCAGCACGCTCACCAGGCCGTTCGCGTGGGTGAGCTTTTCCTTCGCCGTCAACGGCCGCTTCAGGCGCAGCGCGTCGAGCACGTTGTACATGTCGGTCAGCGTCAGGGTGGCGTGCGCGGCTTGCTGGCGCTTGCGGTGGGCGTCGAGTTCTTCGGCGACGGTGGCGATCTGGGCGGCGAGGTCGGGGTGGGGGGTGAGGTCGGGGAAGGGGAAGGGTTCGAAGCAGCGCGTCTTGTTGTAGCGCGGGTCGTTGCCGACGCCCAGCCGGCCACCGGCGCTCAGCGCCCATCGCGCGTGCAAGCGGCTCGAGAGGACGCCGAGCGTTGTCAGGTTGGGCAGCGCGATGGCGATGAGCATGTTGTCGGGCGCAATGCTTGCGTCGAGAAACTGGAACGTGCGGTGCTTTGCCGTTTCGACCGTGGCGATGTAGCGCGGCAGGCCGGCGAGGGTCGGGCGCAGGAGGCGACGCGGCTCCCCGAACACCCACCAATTGTCGCGATAACTTGCACGCTGGTTTTGGTCGCGCTCGGGCTTCACCCTCTCCAACACCCATTGATAGACCGCCGGAAACCGCCGGCGAACTTCGTCGGCTGAAAGTCCGAACAAGTCGATCACCATCACGCCTCGCGGGCGCTCGGTCAGGTCGCGACCGTTGCGGTACTCGCGGATGTGCGTATGAAGGCCCGGCGTGCTACCCCAACCCAGCGACGCGGCTTCGGCATGCGTGACGATGAAGCCGGCGCCATGCAACTTGAGGCCCGGTGAGCTGATATCGCCGTTGGCTTGCAAGCCTTTCGCCGCCGCCACATTTGCGCCCACACGCAAGTCCGCATGCACGACGCCGCGCTTCGTGGCCAACGTGACCTCGGCGCTGCCATCGTCCAACGGCGTCTCGCGCGTCAACGTCAGCAATTCGCCCTCGCTGGCGCCACGCGCGCCTACGGTCATGCTGATGCGCACGGCCGCGTTGGTGTCCCCGCGGCCCACGGCACCCACCCACGGATGGTCGGGAATCGCAAAGACCAGCGACACCGCTTGCTCCGATGCCAGCGCCCGCTCCACCACGCGGCGGTTGAACGCTTGCGGCAGGCTGTTGGTGGTGATCAACCCGAAGCGTCGCGCCTCGCCTGCCGCCACGCGAACGGCCGCCGCGTGCCACCAGTGCATCACGAAGTCGGCGCTCTCGGGCACATCTGCCCAGGTGGCGCGCAAGGCGTCGGCATACCCATCGCCGAGCGCGCGGCGCACTGAGCTGGCGCCAATGAACGGCGGGTTGCCGACGATGAAATCCACCTTCGGCCACGTGGCCTTGCGCGGGTTCACATACCTTTCCAGAGCGACTTGGAACGCTTCGTCCGGCACATCCTCGCCCGTCACCGGGTGCGGTTTGAAGTGCACGCCGTCCCAGCGTGTCACGCCTCGGCCATGCTCATCGAGCACGTAATCCACACGGTCGTACGACAGCACCGCATCCCGGCATTCGATGTTGCCGTAGTCGTGCACCACCGGCTCGGCCACACTGGCGTTGCCCAGCGTGCGGATGTGCCACTGCAAGAAGCCGATCCACAGCACAAGCTCGGCCAGCGCGGCGGCGCGCGGGTTGATTTCGATGCCCAGCAGTTGCTGCAGCGTGACGGTCTCGCCCGAAAAGCCCAGCGACTCTGTGACTTGGGCGCGTGCGGCCCCGACTTCAATGACGTTTCCGGCATCGTCGTGCCTCACTGGTGCAAGTGTGGGCGACAGGGCTTCGACCTGCAGCAGCACCTCGCCCTCCAGGCGCTTCAAATGCTCCAGCGTGACGTACAGAAAGTTGCCGCTGCCGCAGGCCGGGTCCAGCACGCGGGTGGTGCACAGCTGGTGGTGAAAGCGGCGGATTTCGGCACGGGCTTCCACCAGCTTGCCTTCGTTGGCCAGCAGCAGCGCGGCCGCTTGTGCGTCGGCCCAGTCGGCGCGCAGCGGCTGCACCACGGTGGGCAGCACGAGGCGCTCCACGTAGGCGCGCGGCGTGTAGTGCGCGCCCAGCGCGTGGCGCTCGGCGGGCTCGAGCGCGCGCTCCAGCAGGGTGCCGAAGATGGCGGGCTCGACCTCGCGCCAGTTGGCGCCGGCCGCGCGCAGCAGGCCGTCGATCTGGTCACGGTTCAGCGGCAGCACGTAACCATCGACGGCAGCGCCCTTGAACAGCTTGCCGTTGAACTGCAGCACGTCTTTGGCCAGCGCGGCGCTAAAACCCCCACGGTCCATGTCGGTCCACAGCACTTGCAACATCTTGCGCAAGGTCGGCGCGTCGTCGCGGTGGCGCAGCAGCAGCTCCTTGAAGCTACGTTCGGGCAGCAGGCCCACGTCTTCGGCAAACATGCTGAACAGGCAGCGCGTGAGGAAAGCGGCCACGGCGTGCGGCGCGTGGCCAGCAGCTTCCAGCGACGTGGCGAGTAGCGCCAGTTCGGTCGCCACCTCGCGCGTGACCTTGGCACTGGCGCGCGCGGGGTCCAGCGCCAATGGGTCGAGCCAGACCTGGCGCAGGCGTTCGCGCAGACTGTCGTCGTGCAGCTCGTGCAGGGAGATGCGGTGGGAGCGCGGGTCGGGGAATGGCGTGTAGGTGGCGCCGCTGCGGGTGAATTCGGCATACAGCTCGATGACGTGGCCCACGTCCACCACCAGCAGGAAGGGCGGGCGGCCTTCCGATGCGGGCAGGGCGCGGGCATAGCTTTCGGCCTGCGCGCGGGCGCGCAACAGCGCGTCGTCGAAGCCCTTTGTGAGCCCCTTCGGTGACGAGGCCACCTTGATCTTCTTGGCTTCGAGAACGAACTTGCCGCGCTGGTAGCAGTCGATGAAACCGGGGCTTTGCGAGCCATCGCCGTGCATGAACTGAACGCGGCGCTCGAACACATAGGCGTTGTCACGGGTGTCGTCACGTGCCGGGTCGGGCTTGGGCGCGCCGAGCAAGTCGCACAACTCGGTGATGAAGAGCTGGTAATTGGCCCGCTCGGAGCCGCTGGCGGCGCTCCAGCGTGTGATGAACAGGGCAACGGCGGTGGCGGGCGGAGCGGACGTCACGCGGGCGATGATAGGCGTTGCACCCCAGTGCGCCCGCCTGGGCGCCGCAGATGGCCGGGTTTCCTCGCACTTTTCCCGCGGCCGGTACGCCCGCGCGATGCTGAAATGAACGAACCAAGGCCACGCCCGCAGGCGCGGCCATCTCCCATTGACGCACCACACGCCGCTGCAAACCCGCCTTCACCGAAAGCCACCGCCATGCCCGCGATGGCGATCGTCAACCGAAAACGGGCAGCGGCAAAAGAACGCTGCCCACGCACTTCACTGCGAATTGCGCCAAAGCCGGCCTGTCAGTGATGCTGGGCGATGTGGACCGTCGGCAGTCGACCCAGACCTGGCTGCGGCTGCGGTCTGGGAACTGGCTCACCGCGTGCCAGAACAACATGGCAGGTCGGTCGACCCACGGGCTTGTTCAAGGGGATGTAGGGGCCAGCAGCGTTAAGTGGGCCAGCGCACAGATCGAATCGCGCGGTCCGCTCAGACTGGATCGGCAAACCGCCGGCCTCGTCGACACGACGCACTGTCGTCGCCGTGCCGTGCCAGCGCGTTGTTGATCATCGAACACTCCTGAAGGAAATCATGAAAGTGCTTTTGGCTTTGATTCTTGCCGCGAGCGCCATCGCCCCGGCCGCGGCACAGACCAGCGTGGGTGTGTCGATCGGCATCAACCAGCCCGGCGTTTATGGCCGGATCAACATCGGCGACATCCCCAGGCCGGCCCTGGTGCTGCCGCAGCCGGTGATCATCGTGCCGTCGCGGGTCGCGGTGGAGCGGCGCCCGATCTACCTTTACGTGCCGCATGACCACCAGCAAGACTGGCGTCGGCATTGCGACCGCTACGGTGCCTGCGGCCAGCCGGTCTACTTTGTTCAGGACCAATGGGTGCGCGAACGCTATCAACAGGAACACCCGGGTTGGGACCGTGGCCGCCATCGGGGCTGGGACAAGCACGATGACCGTGGCGAAGGGCGCGGAAAGTTCAAGGACAAACACAAGGACAAGGGCAAGGACAAAGGCCGGGGCCACGGCGGTCGCGACTGAAGGGCCGGGCGGCAGCGCGCAAAGGTCGGTTTCAGGCCGCATCGGCCGGTTCTTCCGGCCCCGGCGTTGCGGGCCGAGTCAGACGACTTGGTCGTTTGCGACAACTTTTGAGGCCCGCGACGCCGCCGCCTCGCGCAACGCCTTGAGCTTGGCGCGCGGGTCTTGCCGGGACGCGCCTTCGTCCAGCTTCATCTCGTTGATGAAACGGCTGGGAACGCCTTGCACGAACTCGCGCCCGCGCTTGCGCCGGCGCAAGGTGTTGACGGCCAGGGTGCTGCGCGCGCGGGTGATGCCCACGTACATCAGGCGGCGTTCTTCTTCGAGCCGTTGCGGTGTCAGCGCTTCGGCGTCGCTGGCGCCGCTCAAGAACGGCAGCAGCCCTTCGTTGACGCTGGCCAGCACGACGTGCGGCCACTCCAGGCCCTTGGCGGCGTGCAGGGTGCTCAGGGTTACCACGTCCTGCTCGTCGCCGCGCTCGGCCAGGCTGATGATGACGGAGATGGTCTGGGCCACGTCGAGGACGCTTTTCTTCTCGGTCTGGATCGACAGGCCGCCGTCGTTTTCGGTCTCGCCCCCACAGCGCCTGGCGACCCAGTCGACGAAGTCCAGCACGTTGCTCCAGCGGCTGGCGGCGAGCTTCTCGCTGTCTTCGCCTTCATGGAGGTGCTTCTCGTAGGCGATGTCCTTCAGCCAGCCCAGCAGCAGTGCCTTGGCGTCTTCGGCGCCGGTGGTGTGGCGGGCGCGGTATTCGAGCTCGTTGGCGTAGCGGCCGAACTCGTGCAGCGAACCCACCGCGCGCGCATTCAGCACCGTCCCCAGGCTGTCGGCGAACAGCGCCTCGAACAGGCTGCTCTTCCAGCGCGAGGCAAATTCACCCAGGCGGTTCAGCGTCTCGTGGCCGATGCCGCGCTTGGGCGTGGTGACGGCGCGCAGGAACGCCGGGTCGTCGTCGTTGTTGACCAGCAGGCGCAGCCAGGCGCACAGGTCCTTGATCTCGGCGCGGTCAAAGAAGCTCTGGCCGCCCGACACCTTGTACGGAATACCGGCCTTGCGCAGCGCCTTCTCGAAGACGCGGGCCTGGTGGTTGGCGCGGTACAACACGGCGAAGTCCTTGAACCGGACCGCGTCGGCGGGCCGGCCGCTGCCGGTGAGCGCGCCGCCGTCGCCGCGCAGCGACTGGATGCGCGCGACGATGCGTTCGGCTTCATGCTCTTCGTTGTCGCACTCGACCCGGTGCACCGGGTCGCCGTCGCCCAGGTCGCTCCACAATTTTTTCTCGAACAACTTGGGGTTGTGCGAGATCACGGCATTCGCGGCGCGAAGAATGCTGCCGGTGGAGCGGTAGTTCTGCTCCAGCGCGATGACTTTGAGGCGCGGGTATTCCAGTGGCAGTCGCTTCAGGTTGGCGATGGTCGCGCCGCGCCAGCCGTAGATGCTTTGGTCGTCGTCGCCGACCGCGGTGAACATCGCCCGCTCACCGACCAGCGACTTGAGCATTTCGTACTGGATCGCGTTGGTGTCCTGGTACTCGTCGACCAGGCAATAGCGCAACGTGTCCTGCCACTTGGCGCGCACCTGCGCGTCGCGCAGCAGCAGTTTGTGCGGCAGGACGATCAGGTCGTCGAAGTCGACCGCCTGGTAGGCCGCGAGGCGCTCTTCGTAGCGCTTCATCACGCGGGCGGTCACGCGTTCGTCGTCGTCGGTGGCGGCGGCTTCGGCCTGGTCGCTGTTCAGGCCCTGGTTCTTCCACAGGCTGATGGCCCATTGCCAGCGCCGGGCCTGCGCGTTGTCGCTGCTGCCGCCGGCGTCTTTGAGCACGCCCAGCACGTCGTCGCTGTCGAGGATGCTGAA
>JAYSVE010000939.1:0-6277 GCA_043718725.1 Methylibium sp. | reverse complement strand
CTGCTGGCCGAACAGGCCGTGATTGGCGGCAAGACGCTGAAGCTGCGCGTGCAGGTTCGCAGTTTCGAGGCCGTCTGCCGCATGGTGCAGGCGGGCCTCGGGACCGGGTTGCTGCCCTATCAGGCGGCGATCGCTCGCGGCGAGGGCAAGGGCCTGGTGGCGCGGCCGTTCTCCGACGAATGGGCGGTGCGCAGAATGCTCGTCTGCGTGCTGAAGGGGCGGACGCCGAATACATCGCTGGCCAAACTGGTCAGCCATTTGACCTCGCGGACACGGGCAGAGGCCTGACGGCAGCCTGCAAGGCTTGCACGGCCGCGGGGCCGACTACCAGCGACCGCTCGCCCTCGTTTCATCGCCGATGCCGGGATGTCGCGCACGGCCACCGGGAAGGTGCTTCAGCGCAGGCTGCGCGCGCACCGGAAGGTGCCCATGCTGTTCGAGTGCTCAGGCGCCGAGGCACCAGGCGCCTGGCCCGCATCGTCCCGATGACCGGGCCGATCCACTCGGTGACCACATCGGCGCCGGTGAAACCGACGAGTTGAAACAGCGCTCACGCGCCCGCGTCGTGCGGACCGATCCGCTGCCACCCGCCTTGGAGCCCACGCTGCAGCGCGCCTTTGTCGAGCGCCGACTCCACGCTGGCGTTTTCCACCGGGCAGAAGTCGAGATCGCGTTCCCCATCGACAACGTGTGCATCAACCGGCCGAGCCTGTGCTGTTCGGGCCGCTGTTGTTCCCGATCGCCACGGCAGTCAGCATCCACGCGGTCCACTACGCGATGGTGGTGATCCTGGCAATGGGCATCGGCCTGTTCGCACCACCCTTCGGTGTGGGCTACTACGCGGCCTGCGCAATCGGCCGCGTCAATCCCGACGAGGGCATCCGGCCGAACATGGGCTATCTTGCGGCACTCTTCGTCGGCTTGGTGGTCGTCGCGTTCGTGCCGTGGATCTCGATCGGCTTTTTATGACTCCTACTTCCTCAACCCACATGCAAACACATCCCGATTCCGAACGCCGCGTCGCCATGGTCACCGGCGGTGCCAAGGGCATCGGCGCTGAGGTCTGCGAGCGCCTGGCCGCGGCCGGGCACCAGGTGCTGGTGGCCGACCTCGACGTCGCGGCCGCTGAAGCCACAGCGGTGCGCCTGCGCGAGGCCGGCGGCCATGCCGTTGCGCTGGCGCTGGACGTCGGTCGGTCCGAGTCGATCGCGCAGGCCTTCGACCACGTCGAGCGCCACTTTGGCCGCTGCGACATTCTGGTCAACTGCGCCGGCATCGCCAAGGTCTTCCCCTTTCTGGATTTTCCGCTCGACAATTTCATCGAGACGATGAACGTCAACGTCACCGGCACGCTGTTGTGCGCGCAGGCCGCGGCACGGCTGATGGTGCGCCGGCGCTGGGGCCGCATCGTCAACATCGCATCGGTGGCCGGCCTGCGCGCGGTGGGCAGCGGGCGCACGGCCTACGGAACGTCCAAGGGTGCGGTGATCGCACTGACGCGCCAGATGGCGGTCGAGCTGGCCGAGCACGGCATCACCGCCAACGCCGTGGCGCCCGGCCCGGTCGACACGCCGATGACCCGGGCGCTGCACACCGAAGAGTTCCGCCAGGAATATTCCAGGGCCATCCCGATGAACCGCTACGGCACCACGGCCGAGATCGCCTCGGCCGTGATGTACCTGGTGTCGGAAGACGCGTCCTACATCTCGGGCGTGGCCCTGCCGGTGGATGGCGGCTTCCTTGCGTCCGGCGCGCGCGGCCTGTAGACGCGGCCTGTGAACGCGCTTTCTTTCGCCCTTCGTTCTTTCCCTCCCAATCCGGGACATTCGCCATGCAACTGAAAGATCAGGTCGCCATCGTCACCGGGGGCGCGTCGCTGCGCGGCATCGGCTGGGCCACCGCCAAACGCTTTGCCGACGAAGGCGCTCGCGTCGTGATCCTGGACATCGATGCGGCGGCGGCAGAGCAGGCTGCGAGCGCGATCGGCCTGCAGCATCTGGGCCTGGCCTGCGATGTGCGCGACGAGGCCATCTGCAAGGTGGTGGTCCAACAAGTGCTGGACACGTTCGGCCGTATCGACATCCTCGTCAACAACGCCGGCGTCAGTCAGTCGCATCGTCTGATGGACAGTACCCAGGCCGACTACGACCTCGTCATGGACGCCAGCGTGCGCGGTGCCTACAACATGTCGCGCGCCGTCGTCCCGCACATGCGCTCGCGCCAGCGTGGCGCGATCGTGTGCATGGGCTCGGTGGCTGCGCAGCGCGGCGGTGGCATCCTCGGCGGCCCGCACTACTCGGCTGCCAAGGGTGCCATCCAGACTCTGGCCAAGGCCATGGCGCGTGAACTCGCGCCCGACGGCATCCGCGCCAACGCCATAGCCCCGGGCATGGTGGACACCGATCTGCTGGTCGGCAAGATTGACGACGCTGGCAAGCGCCGAGTGGCCGATGGCATACCACTGGGTCGCCTCGCTGTACCCGCCGACATCGCCAATGCCTGCCTGTTCCTGGTCTCGGACCAATCCGCGTACATCACGGGCGCGGTGTTGGATGTCAGCGGTGGCATGCACATTCACTGAGCGCCAGCCCGAGCCATTCTGCGGGGTGTTCGATTGCGAGGCTGACCCGGTCGACATCTGCAAGTCCTCGTGTTCGGCAATGCTGCGCCCAGCGGTCTGAACTGTTTCAGCCCGAGGACTTCGCACAGTTCGGTAACGGCGCGACCGGCATGATGAAGGCTCCACAGGAGCCATGCCCACGAAGATGCCTCGCGGCGGCTGTATTGACGTTCGCGGTGATCTTTGTGCCATGCCCGGCACATCCCTTGCGTGGACACGCGGGCGCGGGTGACAGAAGAACACTGCCATGAAGCGCGGGGTGCCCGTCGAGCCGGTTCGAACGACGACGTTCGAGATTCAACAAGCCCGGATTGCTCAAATCCCCATGGACGATGGATCGACCAGATCCAAGAATCGGGTTCATGGGAGGCCACCGTTGCGCCGCTATATCCCGCCGCCATATCCATGACCACCGGCCAGGAGCCGATTCACACCATGCAGCCCACCGACCTCGCCCTCTACCCCGCCGCCATCGGCCACCACGAAAGCCGACCGGTGTACGGGCACCTCATCGGCAACCAATGGGTGGCTGGCGGGCGCTCACCGCTGCCCGTCTCGGCTCCCGCCACCGGCCAGCCGCTGGCCTGGCTCGCACGCGGCGGCGCCGTCGAGATCGACGCCGCCATCGCGGCAGCCGCAGCGGCGCTGAAGAGTGAATGGGGACGCACCACGGCGACCGAGCGCGGCCGGCTGATGCTGAAGTTTTCGGCCCTCGTGCAGGGCCATGTCGAGCGACTGGCATGGATCGAAGCCCACGACACGGGCAAGCCCATCTCGCAGGCGCGCGCCGACATGCGTGCCGTGGCGCGCTACTTCGAGTTCTACGGCGGCGCGGCCGACAAGGTTCATGGCGAGGTGATCCCGTACCTCAACGGCTACAACGTGACCGTGGTGCGCGAGCCGCTCGGCGTGACGGCCCACATCACGCCCTGGAACTATCCGGCACAGATGTTCGCTCGCACCCTCGCACCGGCGCTGGCGATGGGCAACGCCGCCGTGCTCAAGCCCGCCGAGGAGGCCTGCCTGGTGTGTCTGGAACTCGGCCAGTTGGCCATCGAGGCGGGCTTTCCCGCCGGTGCGCTCAACATCGTGACCGGCCTGGGCGAAGAGGCGGGGGCGGCACTCACGCGGCATCCCGGCATCAACTTCGTATCGTTCACGGGCTCGCCCGAGGTCGGCCGGCTGGTCCAGGAAGCGGCCGCGATTCACCATGTGCCGGTCGTGCTCGAACTCGGCGGCAAGTCGCCGCAGGTGGTGTTTGCCGATGCCGACCTCGACCTCGCGGCGGCCGCGGTGTGCAAGGCCATCACGCAAAACACCGGGCAGACCTGCTCCGCCGGCAGCCGGGTCTTGGTGCAGCGGACCATCTTCGACGAGTTCATGGCCAAGGTGCGGCGCCACTTCGACGCGCTGCGCATCGGCGCGCCCGAAGACGACGCCGACCTCGGCCCGGTGATCAATCAAACCCAGCAACGCCGCGTGCTCGATTTCATCGAGAACGCGCAGCGCGACGGCTTGAACGTGCTCGCGCAGGCGCGGCCCGCCGCGTCGCTGGCGGCAGGCTTCTTCGTTCCGCCGACCGTGTTCGGCCCGGTCCCCGCGGACAACGCCCTCGTGCGCAACGAAGTCTTCGGGCCGGTGCTCGCGGCCCAGGTGTTCGACACCGAGGACGAAGCGGTCGCACTGGCCAACGGCACCGAGTTCGGGCTCGTGGCGGGCGTGTGGACGCGCGACGGCGCGCGCCAGCAGCGAATGGCCAAGCGGATTGTCTCGGGCCAGGTGTTCGTCAACTGCTACGGCGCCGGTGGCGGCGTCGAGCTGCCCTTCGGTGGCACCAAGCGCAGCGGTCACGGCCGGGAAAAGGGCCTGATGGCGCTCGAGGAAGTCAGCACCACCAAGACGGTCGTGAACTACTACGGCCCGGAAAACGCTCGATGAACGGCAAGCCGCTCGAAGGCATCCTCGTCGTCGCGCTCGAACAGGCGGTGGCAGCGCCCTACTGCTCCAGCCGCCTGGGCGACGCCGGCGCTCGCGTCATCAAGATCGAGCGACCCGAAGGCGACTTCGCCCGCGGCTACGACACCGACGTGTTCGGCGAATCGTCGTACTTCATCTGGATCAATCGCGGCAAGGAGTCGATCGTGCTCGACCTGCGCGGCGCCGAGGAGAAGGCCCGGCTGCACGCCCTTATTGCCGAGGCAGACGTGTTCATCCAGAACCTCGCGCCGGGTGCAGCCGCCCGCCTGGGGTTCGGCTCGGACGCCCTGCGCGCAAAACATCCGCGGCTCATCACCTGCGACATCTCCGGTTACGGCGAGTCGGGTCCGCTGCACCAGATGAAAGCCTACGACCTGCTGGTGCAGGCCGAGAGCGGCCTGGTGGCCGTGAGCGGCGCCCCGGGACCGTGGGGCCGTATAGGAGTGTCCATCTGCGACATCACCGCGGGCATGAATGCGCTCATTGGCGTGCAGCAGGCGCTGTTGCAACGCGAGCGCACCGGCAAGGGCAGCGGCATCAAGGTGTCTCTCTTCGATTCGGCCGCCGAGTTGATGTCGGTACCCTACCTGCAGGCCCGCTACGGCGGCACCGCTCCCGCGCGTGTCGGGCTCAAGCATCCGAGCATCGCGCCCTACGGCGCCTTCACATGCTCCGACGGCCGCGACGTCGTGCTGTCGATCCAGAACGAGCGCGAGTGGCTCAACTTCTGCCAGACCGTGCTGGGGGACCCGGGCATTGCGACCGATCCGCGTTTCTCGAACAACCAGGCCCGAACAGCCAACCGCACCGAGCTCGAGGCCGCCATTCAGGCGGTGTTCGGCCGGCTCACCTATTCGCAGGCTGTCGATCGTCTGACCGAGGCGCAGACCGCCTATGGCGCGATCAACTCGGTACACGACCTGATCGACCACCCGCAGTTGCGCACGCGCGCCATGCAGGTGAACGGGCGGCGGGCCCAGGTTCCGGCAACGCCTTATGTAACCGAGTGGGACAACGAGACATTTGCACCCGCGCCGCGGGTTGGCGAACACCAATCGCCCGATACATCGGCGGCGAGTCGCCTTAAAAAATAGAGTGAAGTGTCGGCGGGGCGCGCGGTCTCCAGCGGTGCTTGACGTTGCGGAGGTTGCGATGTGCAAAGCGCCCGCCCGCGCAGGATTTGCTTTTGTTCGAAGCCTGCGTTGACGTTTCGGTACGTTCGTATTAACGCTAGTTTCATCACATCGATATCACGGGCATCGTGCGTGCCGCACGCACACTTTGAGTGCTTTCAATCTTCCGCCTTCCTACACAGGAGATAACCATGCTGCTTCGACTCACTACCCTTGCCGGCACCGTGCTCAGCGCGCTCGCGCTGGCTGCGCCCGCCGTTCATGCGCAGGAGCGCACCGTCAAGATCTACGGCATGGGCGCCAAGAGCGGCGTGGTGCGCATCTTCGGGCTCAACAGCGAGGCGGCGATGAAGGCTGCGGCTGACCAGATCAACAAGGCCGGCGGCGTCACCATGGGCGATGGCGTCAAGGCCCGCATGGTCATCGAGTATCTCGATGACCGTTGCAACGCCGAGGAAGGCATCAACGCGCTGCGCCGCATCGTGTCGCAGCCAGACGCAATCGTCGTCAACGGCCCGACCTGCAGCAACGTGGCCGAGCCGCTGTT
>JAYSVE010000938.1:0-2697 GCA_043718725.1 Methylibium sp. | reverse complement strand
GGTCACCACGTCGTCCTGGCCGTTGGTGGTCGTGTTGAACGTCGATCGGTAGCAGGCCGAAGCCAGCGGAGCCAGCGAGGTACCGGTGCCGAACGTGCCCAGCGAACCGCCTGTGGGCAAGTTGCCGGCATCGCAGGCGAATCGCTCGAATGCCGTCGCCGCGGCCGGGTTGTCGGTCAACGTGACGTTGTTCAGCGTCCCGAACCCGGTGTTCTGCACCCGGCCCTCGATCGTGTAACCGATGACAGTGTTGCTGACAAGCGTCGGGTTCTTACACACCTTGGACACGGCCACGCCGCAGACCGGGAAGCTGCCCAGCGCGAAGTCCTTGAGCACGGCGCTGATCGACGACGACGATCGCGTCTCGGCCATGAAGGTCGAAAAGCACGGCACCGCACCGCCACCTGCCGCCGCGAAGACATCGCTGATGTTGATGCCGATCTCGAAGAAGGTCGCGGTCGGGAACGAGGAGGTGCCGCTCTTGGACAGATAAGGCCAGTTCGGCGTTTCTCCGCCGGTGGTGTTGGTGATGCCGCAGAACGGGTCACCCGCCAGTCCACCATTGCAAGTGGCCTGCGTACCGCCCGCCACACCGGCGATCCGCTGCAGCGTGCCGTTGACATTGCCGCCGCTGCCGACCCACTTCAAGACCTCGATGTTGACGGTCGTGCCGCCACCGGTGAAGTTGGCGAGCACCAGCACGTCGCCGACCGTGTGCTGGCCGATGAACGGCGCGCCGCCGCCACCGCTGCCCGACCCCAGGCCGACCTGGCCCTGGAAGAACCAGAAACCCATGAAGGCGTCACCGCTGTTGTCGAGCCGGTCCGCGCCGGCATAGATGACGAGTTTGCCGCCCTGGTTGTAGGCCACGGCATAGGCGTTGGTGATGTCGTCCTTGTCTGGCACCGCGCCGGTCTTGTGCTTCCAGCCGCCGGCGCCCGACAACGGTCCGTTCAGATCGAGATCGTCCTTGGAGCCGCCGCCGGCGAAAATGCTTTTCGGCGCCGCATCGTCGAGCACGCCGGTTTTCGCCAACTGGTTGCCACCCAGGCCGCCGAAATTGACCGCCGACCAGTCGTCTTTGGTGTTGTTGGTGACATTGCCGTCGAGTTCGAACACATTGATGTCGTGCACCGACAGCGCCGGTGGGATGAACAGCATCAGCCCCGCCGCGGCGATGGAGCACGCCGCCAGCAGGCCCGGGAGTCTCTTGTGTGCCATGAAATGCCTCCTTCGTTGAGATCAATGACCGTGACCAAACCATGGGTGAACGGCTGTCGGTGGACCCGCCCCACGTGCGCCCTGCGCACTGCGCCGCGAAACCTCGACAACGCGCCGAGTCAGTCTAGGCAGCGCAACACGCTGCGGATATGGCCCAAATGGATAACAGGGCTGGCTGTTCGCGCGCGGCGCAGGCGCACCGCGATGCAGCCCGGGGGGCCGCGTCAGGCAAAGACTTGCCGGCCGTTGTGCAAGCCATGTTTCTCGTAGACATGGGCGAGGTGCTTCTTCACCGTGTTGACGCTGATCTCCAGCCGACCGGCGATCTGCTTGTTGGTCATGCCGTGGCGCATGCAGGCGAGCACCTCGGATTCGCGCGAGGTCAGCGCGCACTCCGCGGGTTCGACGTCGGCTGGCGCCGACGCCTGCGAGCCCTGCTCCAGCAGCGCCAGGTACAGGGACTGCAAGACCGTGGGCGCAAACCACAGTTCGCCCGCCAGCACCGCGTCCAGGGCCAGCGCGAGTTGCCTGTCACCCTGCGCCCACTCCACGCAACCGTGCGCGCGGCAGCGTATGGCCAGCGCGCAGCGGTTCGAGGTCGGCGTGTCCCAGGCCAGCAACCAGTCGGTGGCGGGCAGGCGGCGCCGGTGGTGCCTGAGCGCGTCGGCGCCGATGTGGTCGAGCAACGCGATGTCGATCACCAACACCCGTGGCGCCAATAACCCGCAAAGGTGCTCGAGAACGTCGAGGCTGGTGGCCACGACCGTATCGATCTGATAGATGCGGTCTTCACATCGCGCCGATGCGAGCAGGCCACTGTCAAACAGCGCCGATGCTCGAACTGTGCTCTGGACCAGCAGCGCCCTGGCCACGACCCTTGTGCCGGCTCGGTGCGGTGAGGTTTGGGCGGGGGCAGGTGCAGGGGCCAGAGCCTGTGTTGCTGCACTCGCGCCGGGCTCTGGCATTCGAGCGGCCTGGCGCATTGGCGCGGCATCGGTGGCGCCGTCGGTCAAGCCCTGGCCGGGCGGCTGCCAGGCGGAGTCCAACAACCGGAAGCCCGAGTCGACTCGATTCATTTTTCTCTCCCCTGTGCTCGCTGCTTCGAGCGCTGCAACGCCGACATCTTTGGTCTGGATGCCCCGCGCCGATCTGACTTTCGGCAACGGACCCGCGTTACCAAATGTAGATACCGTGTCCGGGTTTGTCATCTTAAATATTAGGGGGAAGCGACGCGACCGGCGGCGCCCGGGCAGCGGGGACTACGCCTTCAGGTCACCCGCCAGGTTGGCCCGTGTTTGCGCCCGCCTTGACCCAGCGGCTGGCGTGCGCACGCTACGCCCAGGCCCGCGGCTCGAACCCGTCGGCGTTCTCGTCTAAGGCGACCCTGATCAAGTCCCCGCGAGGGCGCGCGCCTCGCTTTGGGATGGGCTGCAAGGCGCAAACCACAGCCATAGCTCCGGCTATGGCGAGGATTTG
>JAYSVE010000937.1:0-6288 GCA_043718725.1 Methylibium sp. | reverse complement strand
CGAATGCCCTGGCGGCACGTGCGAAGCTGGAGGCCCTGAAGTCCGTTCTGGCTGCGCAACTCGGCCAGGCCATTGAAAAACTCTGAGGCCGCACCCTTTCGTGCGGCCACAAACACAGCTTGATCCCATGACCTTCCTCAGCCCCCGACACCGCCTTTGCGCCATCGCGCTCGTTGCCACTCTGCTCGCGGCGTTCGCCTTTCCCGCAGGCGCGCAACCGCAGGAGAAGAAGGACTTCTCCGCGGCCGAACGCCTGTTGTTCATGACCAACCAGTTGGCTCCGTTGCGCCCGCCGACCACGTTGAACTACTCCTTCCGCAAGAGTGGCAGCATGGAAGAAGGCTTTGAAGACAAGGTCAGCATCGCCTTGAGCAAACTGCCCGATGGCAGCTGCTGCAGCGGTGTCGGCGAGTTCCTGAGCGGGCCGCGCAAGCTGAACCTGCCCGAGGTGCCCGCCGCCGAAGGCAACCCGGTGATCCTGTATTTCCTGGAGCACGACGTGCGCGAAATGCAGCGCCTGACCAAAGGTTCGCAATACCATTTCCGCAAGCGGATCCGAATGGCCGTGTACGACTCGGCCAAGGTGCGCGAAGCGTCTTTCGCCTACCGCGGCAAGACGGTCAAGGGCACCGAGGTGGAAATCTCGCCCTTCCTCACTGACCCCAACCGCCCGCGCTATGAAAAACTGGCGGCCAAGCAGTACCTGTTCATGTTGTCCGATGCGGTCCCGGGCGGGGTCTACGGCATTCGCACCAGCATTAGCGACGCGGCACAGCCGGCGGCGTTGATCGTCGAAGAACTCTATGCCGAAGGTGCCGAGCCGGCGCCGCGCAAGAACAGCCCCTGATTTCCATGTCCGAGCCGTCCATGAAAAAACCCTTCAACGTCCTGTTGTCCGCGACCCTGGCGCTGTTCTGTGGCGTGGCGATTGCCAACGACTTCCCCACCGTCGAGCGCGTGAACTACGTCCAGGAATGCATGCGCACCCATCCCGGACCGAACTTCGAAATGGTCAACAAGTGCTCCTGCGCCCTGGACGCCTTGGCCAAGGAGGTCAAGCATGCCGAGTATGTCGAGCTGAGCACAGCCTCGAACGCCAACTCCATCGGCGGCGAGCGCGGCAACACGATTCGCGACACCGAGACCCTGCAGGTCAAGATCAAGAAGTATCGCGAAGTGCAGGCGCGCGCCAAGAAGGGCTGCTTTATCAACCCGGACGTCACCAAGTAGGCGGGCGGACATGCGGGGCCGCGATCACGGGCCGCGGGCCTGTCGGTTTGTTGGGGCGTGCATGGCCCTGTGGCTGGCCGGGTGCAACGCACCTGCTCCGGCGTCCGGCGCGGCGGCGGCCTTGCCGGTGAGCCAAATCGCGGCGGGCGTGTTCGTGCACTTCGGCGCCATTGAAGAATGGCAGCCAAGCAACGCCGGAGATGTGGCCAACCTCGGCTTCATCGTCGGCAGCCGTTGTGTGGCCGTCATCGACACTGGCGGCACACCGCAGGTCGGGCGCAGCCTGCTCGCCGCCGTTCGGCAAGTGACGACCGTGCCGGTGTGCGTTGTCATCAACACCCACGCGCATCCGGACCATATCCTCGGCAACGTCGCGTTCAAAGGCCTGGCCGGCGAGCCTGTCAGGTTCGTCGCCAGTGCCCGTCTGACACCGGCGCTGGCCGCGCGCGAACGCTACTTTCTCAACACCCTGGAACGCGACTTCGGCCAGCGCCTGCTCCCGGCTGCCATCGTCTACCCGGACCTGCCGGTGGACTCGACGCTGGAACTCGACCTCGGCGAGCGGAAAATCGTGCTCAACGCCTGGCCCACCGCCCACACCGACCATGACCTCAGCGTCTACGACCGCCAGACCCGGACGCTGTTCCTGTCGGACCTGTTGTTCGTCGACCACCTGCCGGTGCTGGACGGCAACTTGCGCGGATGGCTGGGTGTGATGACGTCGCTCAAGAGCCTCGACGTGGCGCTGGCGGTTCCGGGCCACGGCGCCGCCAGCGCCGAATGGCCCGCGGTGCTCGCGCCGCAGCGCAACTATCTGGACGCTTTGCTGGTGCAGACAAGGGCCGCAATTCAGGCGAAAATGACGATCCGGCAGGCGGTCGATGGGGTCGGCGTGGCGCCGGGCTCGAGCTGGCGCCTGACCGAGCAGTTTCATCGCCGCAACGTGACGGCCGCCTACGCTGAACTGGAATGGGAAGATTGAGCCCGCAACCGCCGGCCTCCAAGGAAACGCCATGAACAACTCCCGACGCCTTGCATTGATCAGCGCCTTCTTGCTGATGGCCCTGTCCCCCGTCGCACAGGCGCAGCTCAAGTCCGGTGACAACCCGGACGGCAACGAGGTCTGGCAGAAGGTTCGCACCAGCCTCTTCGCGGCGCGCCCGATCACGAATGTCGGCGACGACGCGCTGCTGCTGGAAACACCCAACCGCGCCGAAGACGCGGCCATCGTGCCGATCTCGATCAAGCTGCGCGCGCCACAAACCGCCACCCGCTACGTGAGCAAGCTCTACCTGTTGATCGACAACAACCCCTCGCCGATCGCCGCGGTGTTCAGCTTCACGCCGAACAGCGGCCGCGCCGATGTCGAGACGCGGGTGCGGGTCGACGAATACACCCATGTTCGCGCGGTCGCCGAAATGAACGACGGCAAGCTGTTGATGGCCACGCGCTTCGTCAAGGCCTCGGGCGGTTGTTCGGCCCCTCCGGGCAAGGACCAGCAGGCCGCGATGGCAAGCCTTGGCAAGATGAAGTTTCGCGTCGAAGGCGACGTCGCCGCGCGCAAACCGGTGCTCGCCCAATTGATGATCAGCCACCCGAACAACTCGGGCCTGGCGATGGACCAGACGACGCGGCAGTTCGCGCCCGCGCACTATGTGCGCAGCGTCAACGTCAGCTACGCCGGCCAGGCCGTGATGTCTGCCGACGTCGACATCTCGATCAGCGAGAACCCGAGCTTTCGCTTCTACTTCGTCCCGAGCGGCGAGGGCGAGTTGAAGGCCGAGGTTGTCGACTCGACCGACAAGCGTTTCAGCAGCGCCCTCAAGGTTCGCCCGGCAGACTGATGTCGCGCCGGCGCTGGGCTTGCCGCGTCATCGCGGCGCCGTTGCTGTGGGCCGCGTTGGCCCATGGCGCGCCGTTCGCCTACATCACCAACCAGGGCAGCCACGACGTCTCCGTGATCGACCTGGCCTCGCAGCAGGTGGTTGCCACGGTGCCGGTCGGGCGTTCACCGGCCGGCGTCGTGGCCTCCAGCCGCGCCGGCAAGGTGTTCGTTTCCAACCCGGACAGCAAGACGATTTCCGTGCTCGGCATGGGCTCGCACAAGGTGCTGGCGACGCTGCCCGCGGGCGACGGGCCGGTGGGCGTCGACGCCTCGGCGGACGGCTCGCGGCTGTTCGCCGCCGACTGGTTCAAGAATCGCCTGCTGGTGTTCGACACCGCGACCCATCAAGCGCTGGCCAGCATCGGCGTGGGCAAGGCGCCCGCCGGTGTCGCGGCGAATGACGATGGCAGCACCGTCTTTGTCGCCGAGCGAGACGACGACATGGTCGCGGTGGTCGACGTGGCACAGGCGCGCGTGCGCTCGCGGGTGCGGGTCGGCAGCCACCCTTTTGCGCTGCTCCTGGACGCGCCGCGGCAGCGCCTTTATGCGCTCAACGTGCAAAGCGACGACGTCTCTGTCATCGACCTGCGCGCGCTCAAGGTGATGCGCACCGTCAAGGTCGGCAAAGCGCCATATGGCGCGGCGCTGGCAGATGGCGGCGCCCTGCTCTATGTCACCAACCAGCACGATGACACGGTCAGCGTGATCGACGCCGAGACCTTGCAAGTGGTGCGCACCTTGACCGGTTTTGCCTACCCGGAAGGGGTGGCCGCGTACGCCGACCGCGTCTACGTGGTGAACTGGATGGACGACAACGTGAGCGTTCGCCATGCCAGGACCGGCAGCCCCGTCGGCGTCATCGCCACCGGGCAAAATAGCCGCGGCTTCGGCGCTTTCATCGGCGCGCCCTTGGGGTCGCCCATGGAGTCGCCTACAGGGTCGCCTATTGGCCCCTGAATCTCAATCCCAAAGAGCCCGGAGAAGTCAAACATGCTGCATTCCCTGTCGAAGCCGATCCTCGCCATCACGCTGTTCGCAGCCTGGGTGGGCGTGGCCCAATCGCACGGCCCGACGCGCCAGAAGGCGACCGAAAAGATCACTATCAACGCGCCGGCCGACGTGGTGTGGGCCAGGATCAAGAACTTCGATGCGCTGAAGGACTGGCACCCCGCCATCGCGGAAAGCCCGGCCGACAAGGGCAACTCAGAAGGCTCGGTGCGCTCCCTCAAGCTCAAGGGCGGCGGGGCCTTGACCGAAACACTCGAAAGCCACGACGACGCCCAAAAGAAGTACAGCTACCGCGCCAAGGACGGCGGCGCGTTGCCGGTGACGAACTACACCTCCACGCTGCGCGTCACCGCTGACGGCCGGGCCTCGGTGGTCGAGTGGCGTGGCGCGTTCTACCGCGGCTTCCCCAACAACGACCCGCCGCCGGACCAGAACGACGAAGCCGCCGTCAAGGCCGTCACCGGGGTCTACAAAAGCGGGCTCGAAAACCTGAAGAAGCTGGTCGAGGCGAAGTAGGCCATCGCCACCGAGTCCGGGCGACGCGACACAGCAGCGCCTTTCATGCGTCTCTGTCCACAACGTCTGCGGCCGGTGCCGTTCATCCGCTGCCTGTGCGCCGCGCTCGTGCTGGCTGTCGCAGGCTGTGCCACGCGCAGCGACCGCGTCGGCGCGCCGGCACCGGTGGCGGTCAAGGTGGCCGATGGCGTCTACATGCTGCCCGGCGTTCCCGGCGAGGTCGACACCGACACCCAGGGCCGCATCGGCAACGCCGGCTTCATCGTCGGCGACTCGGGCGTGATCGCGGTCGACGCCGGAACGTCGTACCAGCACGGTCTGGCCTTGCTGGGCGCCATCGCCAAGGTCACCGACTTGCCCATCCGTTTGGTGCTGGTCACCCACACGCGGCAAGAGTTCCTCTTTGGCGCGGCGGCGTTTCGCGAGCGCGGCATTCCGGTTCACATGCACCGCAAGGCGGCCGAGCTGATGGCCGCGCGTTGCGACAATTGCCTGAAGACGCTCAAACGGGTGCTCGGTGAAGAAGCGATGCGCGGCACCGTGATGTTCTCGCCCGACCAGGTGTTCGATGCCGGTCCCACGCTGACCCTGATCGGCCGGCCGGTGCAGGTGCTGCACTATGGCCACTCCAGCGGCCCCGGCGACATCGCCGTGCTCGATCCGCGCAGCGGCGTGCTGTTCGCGGGGGGGCTGGTCGACCATTTGCGCATTCCCGATGTGCAGGACAGCGAACTCACCGGCTGGCGCCTGGCGTTGACTGCGCTGCGCGGCCTGGGCCTGCAGCGCGTCGTGCCCGGACACGGCCCGGTCGCCCCGGCCGACAGCCTGGACACCGTGCAGCGCTACCTCGACCAATTGGAGGCCCGCGTGCTAGAGTCGTTGCGGTCCGGCGCGTCGTTGAGCGAAGTCCCCGACCGGGCGGTGTTGCCCGAGTTCAAAGACTGGGACCAGATCGACATCGTCCATCGCCGCAACGCCTCCGTGCTGTTCGTGCGCATGGAGCGTGACCAGATGTTCAAGTAGCGACCTCTCTCAGGAGTCAAGCCCATGCGCAGATTGTTCCCCGCCCTTCGCTGCTGCTTCGTCGCGATGGGTTTGCTGGCGCTGCTGGCGTTGGCGCCGGTTGTGCATGCCGCGGTCGGCGGCCTGCCGACGAACGTGGGCCATGCCGACTCATCGCCCGAATGGGAAATGCTGCGCCCCAAGCTGTTCCAGAACCGCAGCATCACGGCCGGGCAAAGCCGGGTCCAGGTGATCGTGCCGCTGCGCGCGGCCTATGGCGCGACCGTGCCGGTCAAGGTTTTGTCCAAGCTGCCGCAACGCCCCGAGCTGTACGTCAAGAAACTCTACTTGCTGATCGACAAGAACCCCTCGCCGATCGCCGCGGTCCTGGACCTCACGACCGAAGTCGGCCAGGCCGATTTCGAGACGCGCGTGCGCGTCGACGAATACAGCCATGTGCGTGTGGTCACCGAATGGTCGAATGGCGAGTTGCACATGGACTCGCGCTATGTCAAGGTATCGGGCGGCTGCTCGGCGCCGCCGAACCGCGACCAGTTGCACAACATGGGCAAGACCGCCTTCAAGCTGCCCGATGGCGTGAAGCTGGCGCAGCCCACGCCGGCCGACGTGACCGTGGTCCACCCCAA
>JAYSVE010000936.1:0-2700 GCA_043718725.1 Methylibium sp. | reverse complement strand
CAGAGCGGTCCAGAGCGGCGCTCGCTCATTTGGCCGTCGGCATCGCAAATTCGGCGCCTTTGGCGATGCTTGCCGGCCAGCGCTGCATCACGCTCTTTTGCTTGGTGTAGAAGCGCACGCCCTCTTCACCGTAGGCGTGCATGTCGCCGAACATGCTGCGCTTCCAGCCGCCAAAGCCGTGCCAGGCCATTGGCACCGGGATCGGCACGTTGATGCCCACCATGCCCACCTGAACCTGGCGCGAGAACTCGCGCGCCACGTTGCCGTCGCTGGTGTAGCAGGCCACGCCGTTGCCGTATTCATGCTCGTTGACCAGCTTCACCGCCTCGGCCAGGTCCTTGACCCGGACGCAGGACAGCACCGGCCCGAAGATCTCTTCCCGGTAGATCCGCATGCCCGGTGTCACATGGTCGAACAAGCTGCCTCCGGTGAAGAAACCGGCCTCGAAACCGGCCACCTTGTGACCCCGGCCATCGACCACCAGCGTGGCGCCTTCCTCGACGCCGACACCGATGTAGCCCTCGATGCGCTCGAGCGCCTGGCGTGTGACGATCGGGCCCATCTCGGCGTCCAGCGCCATGCCGTGGTTGATCTTCAAGGTCCTGGCGCGCGCGGCCAGCCTGGGCACGATCTTGTCGGCGACATCGCCCACCAGCACCGCCACGCTGATCGCCATGCAGCGCTCGCCGGCCGAGCCGTAGCCGGCGCCGATCAGGCCGTCCACCGCCTGCTCGATGTCGGCGTCGGGCATCACCACCATGTGGTTCTTGGCGCCGCCCAGCGCCTGCACGCGCTTGCCATGATGCGCGCCGGCCTCGTAGATGTACTGCGCAATCGGCGTCGAGCCGACGAAGCTGAGCGCCTTCACGTCGGCGTGGGTCAGCAGCGCATCGACGGCCACCTTGTCACCTTGCACGACATTGAACACACCGTCGGGCAGGCCGGCCTGCTTGAGCAACTCGGCCATGAACAGGCTGGCACTGGGGTCGCGCTCGCTGGGTTTCAAGATGAAGGTGTTGCCGCAGGCCAGCGCCACCGGGTACATCCACATCGGCACCATCACGGGGAAGTTGAACGGCGTGATGCCGGCCACCACGCCCAGCGGCTGGCGCAGCGTCCAGTTGTCGATGGAGGTGGAAACCTGGTCGGTGAAGTCGCCCTTCAGCAGTTGCGGGATGCCGCAGGCGAACTCGACGATGTCGATGCCGCGCGTGACCTCGCCCTGCGCGTCGGTGAACACCTTGCCGTGCTCGGCGGTGATCATCGCGGCGAGCGTGTCGCGGTGCTGCATCAGCAACTGCAGGAAGCTGTTCATGACCCGGGCCCGGCGTATCGGCGGCGTGTCGGCCCAGGCGGGGAATGCGGCGCGGGCGGCCGCCACGGCGGCATTCACCTCGTCGACCGAGCCCAGCGCCACCTGGCGCGCCACGGCGCCGGTGGCCGGGTTGTAGACCGCCTGGCGCCGGCCGCTGTGGCTGGGCACGACGCGACCGCCGATGAAGTGGCCCACTTCGGTGGTGGCGGTGAAGGCTTGGGGTGCGCCCATGGGGTGGTCTCCAGAGTGGCGAGTGTCGGTACGGATCGAGTCCGCAGTCTAGCGCCGGCAGCAGCGTGAAATCGACCCGCGGTGCGTTGATCTAGGCCCGTGCAGCTTCAACCATCGGCAGCGAAAGCACGGCCAGCGCGCCGCCGTCGCTGGCGTTGACCAGCGTGACCCGGCCGTGGTGCAGCTCGGCGATTTCCTTGACGAAGGACAGGCCCAGACCGGTGCTTTTCTTGCGCGTGTCCGGGCGGGCCAGCGAGTAGAACTTCTCGAACACCTTGTCTTCGGCGTAGTCGGGGATGCCGGGGCCCTGGTCGCGAACCGTCACGTCGACGCTGCGCCGGTGGCGGGCCAGGGCCAGCGTGATCGTGCCGCCTGCCGGCGAAAAGTCGATCGCGTTGTCGACCAGGTTGGCGAGCGCGCGGTGCAGCAAGAACGCGTCGCCTTCCACGCTCACGGCCGCATCGCCCGTGGCGCCGTCCTGCAACACCAGGTGCACGCCGCGTGCGCCGCTGGCGGGCCGGGCGCTGGCCACCAGTTCCTCAAGCAACGGACGCAGCGCGACCGGTGCCGCGCGGTCCAGGCTGCGACGTGACTCCAGCGCGGTCAACTCCATCATGCGGTCGACCAACTCCTGGATGCGCTGGGTCTCGCGCGCGATGTTGGCGGTGAAGCGGGCGCGGTCGGCGTCGACCATGGGCTCTTGCAGCAATTCGGCCGCGCCGCGGATGGCCGACAGCGGGCCCTTGACCTCGTGCGTCAAGGTCTGCACATAGTCGGCCACGTAGTTGCGCCCGGCCAGCGCGTCGCGCATCTCGTCGTAGGCGGCCCCCAACGCGCCCAGCGCCCGACGCCCCAGGCGCGGCAGGCTGAAGCCGCGCTGGGCCCGCACGTATCGCAGGTAGTCGGCCACCAGCCCGAAGGGCCGCACCAGCCAGACCGAGACGATGAGCGCCAACAGCAGCACCGCCACCACCGAGGTCGCGCCGACCAGCAGCGTCTTGCGGCGCGCCGCTTCGACAAACTGCCCGAAGCTCTGCACCGGCTTGCCCACGCTGACCGCGCCGATCAGCCGTTCGTTGACGCGGATCGGCGCGGCCACGTACATCACCGAGGTGCGCGGGTCGCCGTCGGTGTCTGCGGTGGTGCGGGCACCG
>JAYSVE010000935.1:0-6307 GCA_043718725.1 Methylibium sp. | reverse complement strand
CTTCTCCGGCGTTGGCTACCTGAATGCCCGACACACCCACACCTGGGACTTCGTCGACAACCCACTCGCCTACCAGGCCATGCTGGGCACGCAATACGTTGACGACGGCGTGCAGGTGACCTGGCTGGCGCCCACCGACCAGTACATCGAGCTTGGTGTCGAACTCGGCCGAGGGCTAAGCTTTCCGGGCGGCGCCAACAGCCGCAACGGCGCCGGCATGCTGGCACTCACTGCCCACACGGGCGGCGATATCGGCGACAGCCACAGTTGGCGGGCGGGGCTCTCGGTGCTCAATGCCAAGGCCGACGAACAGGAAGTCCTGGGCCTCAGCGCCTCCGGCAGCGCGGTGAGCAATGCCTTCAGCGGCCGCACGCGGGTCTGGCTGGCCGACGCCATCTGGAAGTGGGCGCCCAACGGCAACGCGGGCCGGACGAGCTTCAAGCTGCAGGCTGAGGCCCTGCGCAGCACGCGCACCGGCAGCCTGGTCTACGACCTCGGCAACACCGCCAGCACCGGCTCGTACCGATTGGTGCAATCGGGTTGGTATGTGCAGGGCGTCTACCAGTTCATGCCCCGCTGGCGGGTGGGCCTGCGCACCGAACGGCTGGACGCCGGCCACCCGGACTCCGGGCTCAACGCCGGCTTGCTGGCAACCAGCGGCTACAGCCCGCGCAAGAACACGCTGATGCTCGACTTCAGCCCGAGCGAGTTCTCGCGTGTGCGCTTGCAACTGGCGCGCGACAACGCCCGGCAGGGTGGCCCCGACAACCAGCTATTCCTCCAGTACCGGATGAGCCTGGGCGCGCATGGCGCGCACAGCTACTGAACACTTCGGGAGCTTTCGATGATCAACCGCAAGACCCTTTCTCGCGCACTGTCGGCACCGCTGGTGCTGCTGCTCGCCTGGCCCGCGCACGCCGCGCTGCGCGTCTTCGCCTGTGAACCCGAGTGGGGCGCGCTCGCCCAGGAACTCGGCGGCAAGCTCGTCGAGGTGTCGGTCGCCACCAGCGCGTTGCAGGACCCGCACCAGATCCAGGCCAAGCCCAGCCTCATCGCCCGGGCGCGCAATGCCGACCTCGTCGTTTGCACCGGTGCCGAACTCGAGGCCGGCTGGCTGCCGGTGCTGCTGCGCCAGTCCGGCAATGCCAAGGTGCAGCCCGGCCAGCCGGGCAACTTCGCCGCGGCCGATGTCGTGCGCAAGCTCGACGTGCCGACCCAACTGGATCGATCGCAGGGTGACGTGCACGCCGCCGGCAACCCGCACATCCAGATCGATCCGCGTGCCATTGCCCAGGTCGCAGCGGCCCTGGGCGCGCGGCTGCGGGAGATCGATCCGGCGCACGCGGCGGACTACGCCCGGGCCCAGGCCGACTTCACCGAACGTTGGCAGCAGGCCATCCAACGGTGGACGACACAGGCAGCACCGCTGCGGGGAGTCTCGGTGGTGTCGCAGCACAAGGCCTTCGTCTACCTCTACGACTGGCTGGGCCTCAAGGAAGTGGCCGTGCTCGAACCCAAGCCCGGGGTCGAACCGTCGGCGTCGCACCTGCAAACAGTGCTGGCGACCTTGAAGGCCGCGCCGGCGCGGATGGTGCTGTACGCGGCCTACCAGGACGCGCGTCCATCGGACTGGCTGAGCAAGAACGCGGGCATCGCCGCGGTCAAGCTGCCCTTCACTGTCGGCGGCACCGAGGGCGCGAAGGACCTTTTCGGATTGTTCGATGACACCGTGGCGCGTCTGCTCGCCGCCGGAGTCAAGCCGTGAACTGGGCTGCCCTCGACTGGGGCATCCTCGGCCCGGCCCTCATCGCAGGCTTGCTGGTGCTGGCCACCCACGTTCCGCTCGGCACACAGGTGCTGGACCGGGGCATCGTCTTCATCGACCTGGCCATCGCCCAGATCGCGGGGCTCGGCGTGATCGCCGCGGATGCGCTCGGCTTGCCCGAAGGCGGCGTGGCAGTGCAGGTTGCGGCCGTGTGCGCCGCGCTGCTCGGGGCGTTGTTGCTCACCTGGACCGAGCGCAAGGCGCCGCAGCAACAGGAGGCGCTGATTGGCGTGATGTTCATCCTGGCGGCCTGCGCCGGCATCCTGCTGCTGTCGGGCAACCCGCGCGGTGGTGAGCACCTGAAGGAATTGCTCGTGGGGCAGATCCTGTGGGTCAACACCACGCAGCTGCTTTGGCTTGCCGCCGTGTCTGCCTTGCTCCTGGCGGCGCTGTGGCTGGGGTGGGTTGAGCGGCTGGGCCGCTTCGGCTTCTATGGGGCCTTCGCGCTGGCGGTGACGGCGTCGGTGCAACTGGTCGGGGTCTATCTGGTGTTCTCCAGTCTCATCATTCCCGCACTGGCCACGCGTGCAAGCCTCGGCGGGCGGCGACTGGCACTGGGCTATGCCTTGGGCGCCTTTGGATATGCGCTTGGGCTGGCCCTGTCGGCGCTCCTGGATCTGCCATCGGGTGCGGTGATCGTGTGGACGCTCGCAACTTGTGCCATCGCCTTCGTGGCCCTGCGGCCCGTGGCCGCGACTGCGGCGGTCATGGCCGATTCGGCGAGGTGAACCTCCTGAATCAAGGAGCCGTCATCAGCGCGCCGGCAGCTTCATCGGTCGCAGGTCAGGTGCCCTGTGCGGCCGGCTCGGCGCGGACTCGCCGCCACCCGCGCGCACCCAGCTTGCGTGCCTCTTCCAATAGCAAGACCGACGAGGCCACGCCGGCGGCGATGCCCCAGTCCGCCCAGGCCATGCCGGTGGTGCCAAACAGGCGGGAGGCCGGCGGCCACTGTGTGGCCAGGACTTGCAGCAGCAACACGCCGGCCAACGAGACCCACAACATGCGGTTGCCGAAGAACTGCGCGTTGAATGCCGACCCGATTTCGTTGCGCGCATTGAACACGTTGAAGAACTGGAACAGCACGAAGGTCGTGAAGGTCAAGGTCAGGGCGCGGTCGGCCGGACCGGTCTGCAGCGCGTGGTACAGGACACCCAGCGTGCCCACCATCATCGTCGCGCCATAGGCGAAGACGCGCGCGACCCGCAGCAGCGGCAGCACCGGCTCGGCACGCGGGCGCGGCGGCTCGTCCATGATGCCCGGGCGGGCGGCATCGAGCGCCAGCGACACGGCCGGCGGCCCGTCCATGATGATCGCGACCCACAGGATCTGCAGCGCCGTGAAGGGCTCGGGCAAGCCCAGCAGCGGCGCGGTGAAGACCGTCAGCACCGCGCCTATCGTCGTCGACAACTGGAAGCGCACGAACTTCAGGATGTTGTCGTACAGCGTGCGCCCGTGGCGGACCGCGCTGACGATGGTGGCAAAGTTGTCGTCGGTCAGCACCATGGTGGCGGCCTCCTTGGCCACCGCGGTGCCGGCGATGCCCATGGCCACGCCGATGTCGGCCTGCTTCAGCGCGGGCGCGTCGTTGACGCCGTCCCCGGTCATCGCCACCACGTGGCCCCTGGCCTGCAGCGCGCGCACGATGGCGACCTTGTTGCCCGGCGAGACCCGGGCGAAGACGGCCACGCCGTCGACGGCGTCGGCGAGTTGCCGCGCATCCATGCGGTCGAGATCGGCCCCCGAAACGGCACGCCCCGCCAGGCCCAGTTCAGCCGCAATGGCCGAGGCGGTGGTCTGGTGGTCGCCAGTGATCATCTTCACCGTGATGCCGGCGTGCCGGCACTCGGCAATGGCTTGTTTGGCTTCGGCACGCGGCGGGTCCATCAGTCCGATCAGGCCCACGAAACACAGCTCGCCGACCCACGGTGCCAGGTCGCCGGCCGGGTCGAAGCTGCCCGCGGGCAGGCTGCGGGTGGCGATCAGCAGGCCGCGCAAACCACGTTCGCCGAGCGCCTGGTAGTCCGCCTCGATCTGTTGCCGGCGCGTGGCGTCAACGGCCTGCTCCGAGCCTACGTCGCGCCAGGTCGAGCAGCGTGCCAGCAGCACGTCCGGCGCGCCTTTGACGAACACCTTCACCTGTTCGCCGTCGCGGTGGAAGGTGGCCATGAACTTGTGCGCCGAATCGAAGGGCAGCTCGGCGATGCGCGGCAAGTTGCGCTCGACCTCGTCGCGCACCACGCCGCCCTTGGCCGCCAGCACCAGCAGCGCGGCCTCCATCGGGTCGCCAATGACCTTGCCGTTGTCGATGCGGCTGTCATTGCACGCCACCAGCGGCACCAGCAGAGCGGCCAGGTCGGCGGCGACCGCCGCGTTGCCCGAGTCGGTGATCGAACCCTGCGCGCCGTAGCCCTGGCCCGACACCTCGAACCGCCGGCCGGCGTAGTTGAAGGTGGTGGCGGTCATCTGGTTGAGCGTCAGCGTGCCGGTCTTGTCGGAGCAGATGACCGTCGTGCAACCCAGGGTCTCGACACTGGCCAGGCGTTTGACGATGGCGTGCCGGCGGGCCATCTTGTGCATGCCCAGCGCGAGCGTGACCGTCACCACCACCGGCAAGCCCTCGGGCATGGCGGCCACGGCCAGCGCAATCGCGTCGAGCAAGATGTGGACCAGGCCGGCCCCGCGCAGAAACTGCATCAGCGACAGCAAGGCCACCAGAACCAGGGCAATGAAGCCCAGGCGCTTGGCCAACTGGTCGAGCTGCACTTGCAGCGGTGTGGGCAGCTCGACGGTGGCGGCCAGTTCCTGCGACAGCCGCCCCATCTCGGTCTGTGCGCCGGTGGCGGTGACCACCACTTCGGCGCGGCCCCGCGTCAGCAGCGTGTTCATGTAGGCCATGTTGCTGCGGTCACCCAGCGGTGCGTCCACGTTCACCGCCAGCGCGGATTGCTTGGCCGCCGGCTGCGACTCGCCGGTCAGCGCCGATTCATCGATCTCCAGGCCGGCGGCGACGCTGATCCGTCCGTCGGCGCAGACGCTGTCACCGGCTTCGAGCAGAAGGATGTCACCCGGGACCACCGCTTCGGCGCTGATCTGCTGGCTGCCGCCGTCGCGCCGCACCGTCGCCTTGACGGGCAGCATGGACTTGAGCGCGTCGAGGCTGCGTTCGGCCCGGTACTCCTGGTAGAAGCCGACCAGGGCGTTGATGATCACAACAGTCAGGATGACGCCGGCATCCTTGACGCTGCCGACCAATGCCGCCAACAACGCGGCGCCCATCAGGATCACGATCATGATCCCCTTGAACTGGGCCAGCAGCACCCGCCAGCGTGAGCGTGGGGGCGTCACCGGCAAGCGGTTGGGGCCCCACCGCGCCAGGCGCGCTGCGCTCTGACTGCTGTCCAGGCCGGCGTCGGGTCGCACCTCCAGAGCCAATGCAACGGCTTCGACTGTGCCGGTGTGCGGCGCGGACGGCAGTTCGACGGGTTTCACGAACAGCGCCCCGCTGGCGGCCGCAGATGAAGGGTCATGTTGTCTTTCGAGGCGCAGCCCCGGCAGACCGCTTGCCGTGCGCAGGATGGACCTGTCGGGTGCGCGGGTCTGTGTGGCAGCGCACACACCCGCCTCATCCCACCCCCGCCAACCACCCCAGCGGCTGGTGGGTGCGCGCAATCCCGAACATCGCGGCGTAGACGCCCAGCGCCGCCGCAAAGCACAGCGCGCGGGCGCGGCCGGTGCGGGCGCGCTTCAGCGCCAGGCTGCCGAGCACGATGTAGAGCACCAGCAAGGCCAGTTTCACGCTCAACCAATGGTTGGCGAACAGCGTGGCGGGCAGCATGGCCAACAACATCAATGCCGCGGTCAGCAGCGCGCTGTCGATGCCGTAGCTGAGGTAGCGCACGGGCGCGGCCATGGCCCAGCGCGCACCGGCCAGCACGCCCGCGCCGCGCAGCGCGAACAGGGCGCCGCTGGTCAGCACCGCGCCGATGTGCAGGGCGCGGATCGACGGGTAGAACTCGATCATTTGCTGCCAGACCACCGTATCGCAACTCCTCGGGCGCGCCCCACTGCCGTTTCTGGTTTGAATCGCGTCGATGTTCGGCGTCGGCCGCGGCGCGAGCCTTGATGGAGATCAAGCACGCGTCGCCGCGTGTCTACACTGGGCCATCGGATTCGCGGTCATGATTCAACGCCACTACTGTCCGGTTAAATATTGAACAAATTCAATTGGTTGGCCGTGTCAAGCATGTCGATCTGCAAAGCGTCGGTCTGCAAGGCCCGTGAAATCTCGGTTTTCTCGAACACCGAGACCGACAAGATCTGTAGACAGGTATAGAGCGAGGCATCGAGTTGAAGCTCCTCCTTGACGATGGCAATGAGCACGTTGGTGGCCACGGCGCACCACACCTGCGTCTTCACGGCGTTCTCGGTGTTGCCCAGAAACTTCTTGATGCGCAAGTGCTGCTTGATCCACTTGAAGAACAA
>JAYSVE010000934.1:0-6312 GCA_043718725.1 Methylibium sp. | reverse complement strand
GGTCGAGAAGGTGCGCGACGATCTGGGGCCGTATCTCGCCGGTCACTGCGCCGATCTCGCCAAGCACGCGCTGATCGGCGAGGTGCAGAGTTGCGGGTTGATGGCGGCGTTTCAGATCGTCGAGGACAAGGCCAGCGGCCAGGTGTTCGATTCGGCGCTGGAGGTCGGCATGCTGTGCCGTGGCCACTGCTTCGGCAATGGCCTGATCATGCGAGCGGTGGGCGACCGGATGATCATTGCCCCGCCTCTGGTCGTCACGCGCGCGCAGATCGACGAGATGGTGGGGCTCATCAGGAAATGCCTGGACCTGACCCTCGCCGATGTCGTGAAGCGCGGCTGGCGGTGAGGCGCCGGCACACCCGCTGGGCAGCCGGTCAGCTCGACAAATGACTCACACCGAATTGAATCGGTTTCAGCGCGCCGCCCGGCGCCGCCTGGCCACGGCGCCCAGCGTCGCCAGACCCGCGAGCATCAACGCGTAGGTGCCAGGTTCGGGGATGGCGGGCACATTGGGCACGTCCGGTGGGATCGGCGCACCGGCCACCGTGATGCCGTCAAACGCCAGGCCGGAGGCGAAATCCTCGTCGGACCAGTTCGTGACCCCGAACTCGAGCACATAACTGCCCGCCGAGCCGATGGAATAGGTCGATTGAATCCAGCCTGTGTAGCCACAACCGGCGTCAAAGCATTCACCCGAGTCGAGGGCACCCAGCGGCGACCATGTGGGTCCGCCGGGAACGATGGGGACGCTGGGAGGGTTCAGTGTGGCCACGGGCGCCGGCAGACCAGCGCCTGGAGCAATCGTTCCACTGACCTGGGTGCGCGCATTGAACAGCACCGCGGCCACCGACAAATCCGAGGCGTTCAGCAAGTTCGCGTAACCGTAGTCGGTGAAAACGGACCCGTCGCTGGTGACGTAGTTGAAGTAGAAACGCAGCGAATCTCCGGCGGTCGCGGCAAAGGTGGTGGACCTGAGGCTGGAACCGTTGGTTTCTTCACCCAAGCCATAGCCCGCCGTCGCCGTCGAATCCGCGGTCGAAACCCAACCGTAGGCGGTCGACCCGGCACCGGGAGCCAGCGTCACCACGCCGTCCGCCCCGGACGTGCCCGCGGTGCCGGAAACGACCCAGCCGCTTGGCAACCCAGCGTCGAAGGTTTGAGCCGTCGCACACTGAACGCCCAGTGCCAACCCGAACATTGTCAGTACGCCAAGAACCTTCATTGCGAACCCCCTCGTTAATTTTGAGGCTTGAATGTATCTCGACGTAACGCGAGGCGCCACCCCCCGAAACGGGTGTGGCGCGCGGTCCACTTTGCAACCGAGGCGTTGCGCCAAAAGTTTGCCCAGACAGTCGCTGGCGACGTTGCCGACCCGGTGTCGTGTTGCACCCCATGCAGGGCCGCACTAGCTTGCCTTGAACACCCGGTCCAGGAAGTCGCCGATCACCCGCACCAGCTCGCTCTGGCGGTTCTCGAAGAAGTGTTCGGCGCCGGGCACGATCACCTGCTCCGACCCGGCGATCTTGTTGATCTGTTTGAGCCGCTCGTCGGCGCCCAGCCGGGTGACGTGCCAGTCTTGGGAGCCGAACACATCGAGCACCGGGATCTTGATGCGGAACATGTCCTCCAGGCCGTTGATGATGCCGATGAAGACCCAGGCGCCGACGCCGGGCTTCGCGGTACCGATCAGGTAGTGGTTGGCCATCGTCGCACCCAGGCTGTGCGAGACGATGGCGACATTGCGATAGCCCCTGGCGCTCAGCCAACGCGCCGCCAGGGCCAGACGCTCATCCGAATCGGGAAACGTCGGCAGGTAGTCACCCAGCTTGGCGGTGCCGTCCAGGACCGGCATCTGAATCGACAGCGTCGAATAGCCGGCGTCGGCGAGCTTGATTCGCAGCGCCCCATACAGTTCGTAGTCGGGCGCCCAACCCCGGCCATGCGCGATGATCACGGCGCCGCGCGCCTTGGTCGCCCGGGTGTACAGGCCCAGAAAGCGGTGGCCGTTTTTTTGTTCGATGTGGACCGCATCGCCCACGACCAGGGTGGCCAGCGTTTCGTCGGCCCAGCGCTTTTCGCGTGCGTAGTCCTGCGCCCACAGCGGGGCGGCTGTGCATGTCAACCCGGTGATGAGAAAAACCCGCCGCAGCGGGTTTTTCAGGGTGCCCAAGGCGGGCAACGCCTAAGCCAGACGCAGCGGCAGCTTGCGCAAGCGCTGGCCTGTGATCGCGAACACCGCGTTGGCCACCGTCGGCGCCACCAGCGCCGTCACCGGCTCGCCGATGCCGCCGGGGTTGTCGCCGTCGGCGATCAAGTGGATCTCGATCTTGGGCGTCTCGTTCATGCGCGGCACGCGGTAGTCGTGGAAGTTGGTCTGCTGGACGCGCCCGTTCTTCACGGTGATCTCGTCGTACATCGCCGAGGACATGCCGTAGATCACGCTGCTTTCGATCTGTTGCTGCACGATGTTCGGGTTGATCATCGTGCCGACATCGGCCACCACCACCATGCGGTGCAGTTTGATCTCCTTGCCGTTGACCGAGACCTCGGCCACCTGGGCCAGGTAGGTGCCATAGCCCTCCATCACCGCCACGCCGAGCTTGCGCCCGGCCGGCAGCGGCTGGCCCCAGCCCGATTTTTCCGCGACCATGTTCAGCACGCGCAAATACTTCGGCTCCTTGGCGAGCAACGAGCGCCGGTATTCGAGCGGGTCCTTGCCGGCCGCCGCCGCCAGCTCGTCCATGAACGATTCGTTGGCGAACGCGTTCAGGCCGTGCGACACCGAACGCCAGAAGCCGGTCGGCACCGCGGTGTCGTAGATCATCACCGTGCCGATCTGGTTCGGGATGTCGTAGGGAATCGGCGCGGCTTCGAGCATGAACGGGTCCACACCATCCTTGACGAAGGCCGGGAACATGCGCTTGGTCACCGACGGGCCGGCGTGGCCGTACTTGAACGCCACCGGCTTGCCGGCGGCGTCCAGCCCGGCGCTCAGCTTGATGTGACCGGCGGGACGGTAGTAGTCGTGCGTCATGTCGTCTTCGCGCGACCAGATCAGCTTGACCGGCGCACCGACCGCTTTGGAGATCTGCGCCGCTTGCATCACGAAGTCGACCTCGACCCGGCGCCCGAAGCCGCCACCAAGGAAGGTGGTGCGCACCTTCACCTGTTCGGGCTTCATGTTCAGCATGCCGGCCACCATGCCCTGGGCCATTTGCTGGAACTGCGTTGGCCCGATCAGCATGCACGAGTCGGCCTTGACGTCGGCGATGAAGTTCATCGGCTCCATCGTCGCGTGGGCGGTGAACGGCAGGTCGTAGCCGGCCTCGACGGTCTTGGCCGCGGTCTTCAACGCCGCGTCGAAGTCGCCCACCTTCTTGAAGCTCGGCGACGCCGGATTGGCTGCCGCCGTCTTCAAGTCGGCCGCGATGCGACTGGAATCAAGGTTGGCGGCCGCGCTCTCATCCCACTTGATGTCGACCGCGGCGAGCGCCTTCTTCGCCTTCCAGTAGCTGTCGGCCACCACGGCGATGCCGTCGCCAATTTGCACGACGTGCTTGACGCCCGGCATGGCCTTGGCCTTGGTGGCGTCAAAGCTCGCCACCTTGCCACCGAATGACGGCGACTGCGCCAACGCGGCGATCAGCATGCCGGGCACGCTGGCGTCGATGCCGAACTCGGCGCTGCCGTTGATCTTGGCGGGAGTGTCCAGGCGCACCACCGATTTGCCGACATAGCGGAAGTCTTTCGCCGCCTTCAGCGTGGGCTCCTTCGGCGGCGTCAACTTCGACGCGGCCTCGGCCAGTTCGCCGTAACTTGCCTTCTGCCCATTCGGGCCCAACACCCAGGCATCCTTTGCCCTGCAAGCCGCTGGGTCGACCTTCCATTGATTGGCCGCCGCCTGCACGAGCACCGTGCGCGCTTGCGCGCCGGCCACTCTGAGCTTGACGTAAGCGTCTTTCACCGATGCCGAGCCGCCGGTCAGTTGGCCACCGAGCATGGCGTTGATGTAGGGCTCACCGGCCGGCGCCATCTCGACCTTGACTTTGGCCAGGTCGACTTCGAGTTCTTCGGCGATCAACATCGGCATCGAGGTGTAGACGCCCTGGCCCATTTCGGAGCGCGCGCACAGCAGCGTGACACTGTTGTCGCTGCCGACGCGCACCCAGGCGTTGGGCATCGCGCTTGGGACGTTTGCCGGGCTCGGCGTGGCACACCCCGGCAGCACAAAACCGATCATCAGCGCGCCACCGGCGGCGGCGCCGGTCTGCAGGAAATTCCGACGGGAAACGAAGGCTTTCATGGTCAGGCTCCCTTCGTGCCGGCGGCCGAGTGGATCGCCGCGCGAATGCGCGGGTAGGTGCCGCAGCGGCAGATGTTGCCCGACATCGCGGCGTCGATATCGGCGTCGGTGGGCTTGGGTTTTTCGGTCAGCAGCGCCACGGCCGACATGATCTGGCCCGACTGGCAATAGCCGCATTGCGGCACGTCGATCTGCTTCCAGGCCTCTTGGACCTTCTTGCCGATCACCGAGGCGCCGATCGCCTCGATGGTGGTGATGTTCTTGCCGGCCGCCGCCGACAGCGGCGTGCTGCAGGAGCGGATCGGCTGACCGTCCAGATGCACCGTGCAGGCCCCGCAAAGCGCCAAGCCGCAACCGAACTTGGTCCCGTTCAGGCCGGCCTCTTCACGGATCACCCACAACAACGGGGTGTCGGGCTCGGCGTTCAAGGTCACCGACTTTCCATTGATCTTCAAGCTCGTGCTCATACGCAGTCTCCTCTTGGGTATTGTCTTGGGTCTTCGTCAACGACGCGGCAGAATGTACCGCCAGGTCGGTTCTGTCAATTGGCGTTCACGACATGTTCCACAGGGGTGCGGCGGCCCTGCGCCGCTGCCGGCGCGGCTCCCGTCGACCGGTTGTTTGGCGAAGCCGGGCCCGAGGAAGAGAATGTCAATGTCCCGCGCCAGTGACGCCGATGCAAACCGGGCCCGGGATCGCCCCGATTGCCGATCAACGAAAGGAAACGGACGTGAACCACTCGCTCAACGAGCAACTGATGGCCCGCAAGGCCGCCGCCACGCCGCGGGGTGTGGGTGTGATGGGCACCTTCTTCGCCGACCACGCCGAGAACGCCGAACTGTGGGACGTGCAGGGGCGCCGCTTCATCGACTTTGCCGGCGGCATCGCGGTGCTCAACACCGGCCATCGCCACCCAAAGGTGATCGCAGCGCTGCAAGCCCAACTGAAGCGCTTCACCCACACCTGCTACCAGGTAGTGCCGTACGAGGGCTACATCACGCTGGCCGAGAAACTCAACGCGTTGACGCCGGGCACGCACGCCAAGAAGACCGCGCTGTTTTCCACCGGCGCCGAGGCGATCGAGAACGCCATCAAGATCGCGCGCTTTCACACCCGGCGTTCCGGGGTGATCGCCTTCAGCGGCGCGTTCCATGGTCGCAGCCTTTTGGCGCTGTCGCTGACCGGCAAGGTGCAGCCCTACAAGGCCGGCTTCGGGCCATTCGCCCCCGAGGTCTACCACGCGCCCTTCCCGTGCCATGGCGCCAGCCTTGACGAGGTCAAAAAGGCCGTGGCGCACCTCTTCAAGGCCGACATCGAGCCTGGCCGTGTCGCCGCCATCCTCTTCGAGCCGGTGCAGGGCGAGGGTGGCTTCAACGTCATCCAGCCGGCCGCCGCGCAGTGGCTGCGCGAGTTGTGCGACGAACACGGCATCGTGCTGATTGCCGACGAGATCCAGACCGGCTTCGGCCGCACCGGCAAGATGTTCGCCTGCGAGCATTTCGGCGTGGTGCCGGATCTGCTGACGACGGCCAAATCGCTGGCCGCCGGCATGCCCTTGTCGGCCGTGACCGGGCGCGCCGAGATCATGGACGCGCCGCACCCGGGTGGCCTGGGCGGCACCTACGCCGGCAACCCGATGGCCATCGCCGCGGCGCTGGCGGTCATCGACGTGATCACCGAGGAGCGCCTCGTCGAACGCGGTCAGCGCCTGGGCGACGCGCTCAAACAGGTGCTCGACGAATTGCGCACCGAAGTGCCGGCGATCGCCGACGTGCGCGGCCTGGGCGCCATGGTGGCGGTGGAATTCACCCAGCCTGGGACAGATTCGCCCGACGTCGACTTTACCCGGCGCGTCCAGGCCGAGGCGCTCAAACGCAACCTGATCCTGCTGACCTGTGGCGTCAACGCCAACGTCGTGCGCTTCCTGTTCCCGTTGACGATTGCGGACGCGGTGTTCGCCGAGGCGATGGACATTCTGCGTTCGGCGATGCGTGCCGCCGCGGCCTGAA
>JAYSVE010000933.1:0-6319 GCA_043718725.1 Methylibium sp. | reverse complement strand
GCGCGCTGCGCGTGGCTCAGGCGCAGGCGCAACTTCAGGCGCGTGTGGCCCTGCTCCAGCGCTTCGAGCAGGTCCTTGCGCGCGATCAGCCGCTCGGGGGTCTGCTTGGCCCGGGTGTCGCTCTTGTACGAGCGCGCGCCGAGCCGCTCGCGCGCCAGCAGCCCGGGGTAGCCCTCCAGCGCCACCCTGCCCGTGTCGCCGCCATGCAGGCCGGGCAGGTGCACGCCGGCCTCGATCAGCAAGGGCACGCCGGCATGCAGCATGTAGGCCACCGGCGGGTTGACCCACTTCATCGACGGGGACGAGCCGGCCGGCCCGTCGCAGGCCCGGTGGGCAAACTTCTGCCCGGCCGGGCGGGCGTTGCAGAACGCCGCGAAGGTGTCGCGAATCTGTTCGCGCGACAGGGCCGCGTAGTGCCGCATCAACGCCAGCCAGGGCGTGGGCCAGCCCAGCGCCGCGACGAGTTCACGCGGCAGCCCGAACGGAAAGTCGAACGCGCCCAACCAGGGGCCGGGGCGTTGCAGCCAGGCCGCGAAGCTCTCGAAGCTGCTGTGTTCTTCGACCCGTTCGAGGCGCACCACGCCATGCGCCAGGCCGCCCAACGCCACGGTGATGGGCTTGCGCGTGGTCGGCCGGCTGGTGAAGTCGATGCCGGCGAGCAAGGGGGAAATGCGGGGAAGCGAAGCCATTCGGGACCGTTAGAGTCTCGGCCAACTCTAGCGGGTGCGTAGCATGACCGAACCACAAGACACGCCGGCCAGCGCTGGCGCCAGCCCGGCAACGAAAGAGCTGCCCGAACGCATTGTCAGCACCGAGCACCGCCTGGCCGTCGGCAGGAAGACGCTGGACTACACCGCCACCTGTGGCACCGTGCTGCTGCGCGACTACGACAACCGCGCCGACGCCGACGCCAAGGCCGACGGCAAACGCAACGGCGACAAGGCGCGTGCCCAGTTCTTCTTCATCGCCTACACCTTGAAGGGCGTCAAGAAGCCCGAGTCGCGGCCGCTGACCTTCAGCTTCAACGGCGGGCCGGGATCGAGCAGCGTGTGGCTGCACCTGGGCATCCTCGGGCCGCGGCGGGTGGTCACCGACGCCATGGGCCGGGCCCCTGCGCCGCCTTACGCGCTGACCGACAACGAGCACACCCTGCTGACGGACAGCGACCTGGTGTTCATCGACCCGGTGGGCACCGGCCATTCGCGCATGCTCGAATCGATGCCGGTCACCGAGTTCCACGAGTACCAGCGCGACCTCGATTCGGTGGGCGAATTCATTCGCCTGTACCTCACGCGCTATGGCCGCTGGGCCAGCCCGAAGTACCTGATCGGCGAGAGCTACGGCACGACGCGCGCCGCGGGCCTGTCGCAGCACCTGCAGGAAAAGCACGACATCTTTCTGAACGGACTGATGCTGGTGTCGCTGGCCATCGACTTGCAAACCCTCAGCTTCGACCACGGAAACGAACTGCCCTATGCGTTGTTCCTGCCCACTTACGCGGCCACCGCCTGGTACCACCAGGCGCTGGCGCCCGAGCTGCAAGCCCGGCCGCTGCGCGAGGTGGTCGCCGAGGCCGAGGCCTTTGCCAACCACGCCTACACCGTGGCCTTGATGCAGGGTTCGCGCCTGGGCGCCGCCGAGCGCCACCAGGTGGCCGCCCAGGTGGCGCGTTTGTCGGGCCTGTCCGCGGACTACGTGCTCCGGTGCGATCTGCGCCCGACCGAGTTCCGCTACTTCAAGGAATTGTTGCGCCACCGTGGCCAGACGGTAGGGCGGCTGGACTCGCGCTTCATCGGCATCGACCGCGACGACGCCGGCGAGAAGCCCGACAACGACGCGGCGATGGACAACCTGCTGGGCGCCTACGCCAGCGGCATCCACCGGCTGCTCAAGGACACGCTCAGGTTCGACAGCGACGCGCCCTACGTGGTGCACGCGCCGATCTGGGACAAGTGGAAGTGGAAGGACTTCGAGAACAAATACGTCAACGTCGGCGCCAGCCTGCGCAGCGCGTTGCAGGTCAACCCGCACATGCGCGTCTACGTGGCCAGCGGCTACTTTGACCTGGCCACGCCACACGCCGCCGGTGACTACACGCTGAGCCACCTGGGGCTGCGCGACAGCCAGTCCAGGAACATCCGCGTCAGCTACTTCGAGGCCGGCCACATGATGTACATCCACCAGCCGTCGCTCGCGCGCATGGCCAAGGAGTTGCGCGCGTTCGTGCGGGCGGCATGAGGCGCCGGGCCGCCATGGGCCACGAAGGGGCCCACTTCGTGAACCCCAAGGCGAATACCGCAGTGCGCAGCACGCAGCACGCAGGTTGCCTGATGAGGCGCCGAGTGGCGCGCTCACAGCGCTTCAAGGTCGGGTCCGCGCAGGCCCACCAGCAAGGCCCGTCCGTCGGGAGCGACGCGGAACTCGCCGTACCTGGCCGCGGCCCAGCGCTGGGCCTCGCCTTCCCTGAAGAACCAGGCGTCGGTGACGAGCGTCCAGCGGCCGTCCTTGGGCGTCAGCTCGAAACGAAGTTCGTCGGCCGCGAGTGCGGCGCCGGTGTCCGCGCGCAGCGCGCCCAGCACGCCGCGGGCGTCGCGCCGGGCCACCAGCCGCGGTCTTTCGCTGCGCAGCAGACCGCCGTTGCGCGTCTGCGCGTCTGCGGGCACGCGGAAATTGAGCCGCATGAAGTCGCCCTGCATCAGCGAACGCGGATCGGCCGGCGCCAGCTCCACGAACACCGCCTGGCCGTGGGCGATGAGGTCTTGCTTCTGCCAGATGCCGATGTTGGCCACGGCCAGCACCGCCAGCGCCGTCACGGCGATGCCCACGCGCGAAGCGCCCGCGGCGGGCACTGGCGGCGGCGCGGCCCATGCCGGCTCGCCGCTGCCCAGCGCACGCCAGGCCCAGCCGGCCAGCCCACCCAGCAGCGCGCCGGCGCCGATCAGCAACAGCGCCTTGGTCGCCAAGGGCCACTGCAGTTGGTAGTAGAAAGCGCCGACGATCCACGCCGCCGCCAGGGCCGCCGTGCTGGCCAGGCGCCAACGCGCGCTGGTCGCACAAACCGCCAGCACCACCAGCACGGCCCCCAGCGCGGGCATGAGCCAGGCCAGCCCGGCCACCACCACGGCCACGCCGGCATGCCAGGGCTGGCGCAAGGTCGGCCACCGACGTGCCGCCCACAACGCGGCGGCCACCGCGAGCAACAGTGACAGCGCTTGCAACACCGGCATCGACCACCCGCCGGACTCGCGCCGGCCCAGCTCGCGCGCGACCTCGCCGGCCAGGCCGCGGCCCAGGCTGCCCCCGACCAGGAAGCTCATGCCCGACCACGCCGCCAGGCCCGCCAGCGTGGCCAGCAGCCAGCCCGCCGACAGCGATTCCAGCGTCGCCGCAGCCCGCGCTCGCGCGCCATCGTTGAACACGCTGCGCTGCAACCAGCCCGCCCCCACCCAGACCGCCAGGCACAGATGCCAGGCCCACCAAAAGCGCGGCAGATGGGCCTCGTTCCAATGCTCGGGCAGGCTGGCGATGACCATCAGCACCGCTGCCGCCGCGCCCAGCAACACCCGCAACCACGCGTGCCGAATGGCCACCGCCACGCCGACGGCAACCAGCGCCAGCGCGCCCGCGCCGGTCTGCGCGTGCAGGTCGCGGAACAGGCCGACGCCGATGGCGCCGCCGCCCACCCACAGCGCCGGCACGGCGAGTTGCTCGACGAACAGCGGCACCTCGCGCGAGCGCAGCACCACGATCGCGCAGGCGAGCACCAGCACGCCGACAAGGTAAGTGCCGCCGCCGCGACCGAGCCAGTCGCCGAACAACAGGCCGACCACGCCGAGCAAGGGCAGCGCCGCGAGCCAGGCGCCCAGCGCGGTCAACAGCACCACCGGCCAGGGTCGGTTGTCCTGGCCCGGCGGGCGCGCCGTGGCTGGCAGCAGGCCCTGCGCGATGGCCGCTTGCACAACGCCTTTGAATTGCTCGGTGCTCATCAGACAACCTCCGTGCTGCGCACTGCGGTATTCGCCTTGGGGGCTGAGGCCCGACACAAACAGTCCCTGCGGACGGTTTGTCGCGTGCCGATGGCCGTTGACCTCTGGCCGACGGCGGCCCGGCGGCTCATGACCTCACTCCCTGGCGACGCGCCAGCCGCAGCACGCCGGCCACGCAGGCCGCCAACAAGCCGGCGGCCACCAGGCCCAGCACCAGCAGCGGCATGATCGGGTCGGCACCACCGCGGTCGAACAACCGCCACGCCAGGCCGGCGACCAGCAGCGTGATGAGCCCCAGCGCGACCGCGCTCAAGCCGTACACGTCGAAGCTTTGAGGCAACGCGAACACGATGCCAAGCACGGCGAGCGCGGCCAGCGCCAGGCCGTAGTGGGGTGCGACCTGGCTGCCGAACAACCCGCCGAGCGCCGTCGCCGTGATCATCAGCACCGCCAGCGTCAACGCGGTCCGCAAGGCCCAGTCGCCGGCACCGGTGACGCGCCGCGAAGGTGTGGCCAGCGCGCCGACGACGACCAGGGCCGCGCCCCAGCCGAGCAAATGGACCAGCAAGTCCTCGGGCTCTGGCCACCAGCGGTGGCCGACGTGGGCAAACACCCACAGCGAGATGGCGGTCATCGCGACCAGCGTCCACGGCGCCCACAGCACGTCGCTGCGCACGCCCAGGCACAACGGCAAGGCCAGCGCGGCCCAGAGGGCAAACAGTTGCCACGGGTCGGCGCCGGTCTGGTAGGTCTGGCCGAAAAAGGCGAACAGCGCGCCGATGGCCAGCAGCGCCATCAACCCGAGCGGCACCCGTGCGGAGGTACGCGCCAACGCGCCCAGGCACATCACGAGCACGACCGCCTGCAGCAACCCAAAGCGACCGAGCCGGCCCAGCGTGTCCCAGTTCGCGGCGATCCAGAAAATCATCCCCAGCCCCACCAGCGCCGCCCCCAGCACCGCGACACCCCGCGGCAGCGTGCGCCGCAGCGCGGGCGGCTCCTCGCCGAGCCCGGCCAGGCGCGCGAGGGCTTCGCTACTGGCCGCATCGAGCCGGTGCGTGGCCGCCAGTTCGTACAAGCCAAGACGCAGATCCATGCAGCTCCTCCATTGCTTTTGTGGGGTGGGGGTGATGCTAGCGGCGCGGCGCGCCGCATTGCAGGTCGCTTGACTCGATATCGCCTGACAGGCCCTTGCGGCGCGCCGCGCGATACCGCGGCGCCGCTGTGGACAACGGTTTGCTCCACAGCGCGGGAGCGGGCGCGAACATGCTCGCCGCAAGTCGCCCGCGGGCACGGCGCTACAGTGCGCCACAAGAAACCGCACCGACCCCCCGCCCGGCCACGCCATGAACCCGACCCTCGTTGAAGTGATGCGCGGCGATAGGATCGAATCCAGCCATCGCGGCGCCCTGGCCGTGCTCGACGCCGACGGCGCGGTGCTGGCCGCGCTGGGCGACACCACCCGGCCGATCTTTGCGCGCTCCGCCGTCAAGCTGCTGCAGGCCTTGCCGTTGGTGGAAAGCGGCGCGGCCGATCTCCTGGACTTGAGCGCCCCAAGGCCGGCCGGGGCCGGCCGTCCCCCGTGGGGATCAAGGAAAGTGGCAAAGCCACATTTCCTTGAGCGACGAGGAACTGGCCATCGCCTGCACCTCGCACAACGGCGAAGCCGCGCACACCGAGGTCGTGGCGCGCCTGCTCGCCAAAGCCGGCCTGGACGCGGACGCGCTCGAATGCGGCGGCCACTGGCCGCTGCTGGACTCCGCCGCCCGTGCCCTCGCCGCCCAGGGCCGCGGGCCGACGGCGCTGAACAACAACTGCTCCGGCAAGCACGCCGGTTTTCTGTGTCTGGCCTGCGCCCTGCACGGCGGCGCGGGCGCGCTGAGCCTGCACCAGTACGCGCGCGGCTATGTGGCGCCGGACCACCCGGTGATGCGCGAGGTGAGCGCCGCGCTGCACGCCGCGACCGGCTTCGACCTGGCGCGCGGCCCGCAGGCCACCGATGGCTGCTCCATTCCGGCGCACGCCATTCCGTTGCACCACCTGGCGCTGGCCTTCGCGCGCGCCGGCACCGGCGTCGGCCTGCGCGCAGGCCATGCCCGTGCCGCGCAGCGCCTGCGCAGGGCGGTGGCCAACGCGCCCTTCATGGTCGCCGGAACCGGCCGCTTCGACACCCGCGTGATGCAGCGCCTGGGCGAACGGGTGTACTGCAAGGTGGGCGCCGAAGGGGTTTACTGTGCCGCCTTGCCACAGCGTGGGCTGGGCGTGGCGATCAAGATCGACGACGGCAACAACGCCCGCGCCGCCGAGGTGGCGATGGCCGCGGTGATCGAGGC
>JAYSVE010000932.1:0-2712 GCA_043718725.1 Methylibium sp. | reverse complement strand
CGAATGCCGTAGCTGTAGTGCGTCCATGCGCCGGCGTTGATGATGACGCCGTCGAGCTTGTCCAGGAACGCCTGATGGATCCGCTCGCACATCGCGCCTTCGTGGTTGGTCTGAAAGCTGATGACGTCGACCCCCAGTTCCAGCCCCAGCTTGCGCAGGTGAGCGTCGATTTCGGCCAGCGTGACCGTGCCGTACTGGGCCGGGTCGCGTTTGCCGAACATGTTGTGGTTGATGCCGTGGAGCATGAGGATCTTCATGGGCCTGCCTTTTTCGAGGGGGTTCAATGGCGGGACAACTCGACCTTCGTGGCGGACCTGGCGGCGTTGACGATCGCTTCGGTGACCCGCAGGTTGGCCAGGCCGTAGTGCGCGCTGACCCACGGTTCGGCAGCGCCAGCAGCACCGTCACACCCGGAGTTTGTCGATGCCGCGGGATGGCTCCCTGGCCCGGGCCGGGGCGAGGGCGCCAAACTGCAAGCGTGCCGACTACTTGCGCATCTTGGCCAGCTCGGCCATCACCTCGCTGACCGTCGCCTCGCCGACGCTGGCGCTGAACTGGGCGATCACCGGCTTCATCTTGTCGCGCAGCTTGGCCACTTCAGCCGGGGCAAACTCGGTGACGGTCATGCCGTTTTTCTTGAGCAACTCCAGGTTGGTGCTGACCGCGGCGCGCGACTGCTGGCGCTGCACCTTGGCGGCCTCGTCGGCGGCGTCGTCGAGGAGCTTCTGCTCGGCCGGCGTCAGCGTGTCCCAGAACTTCTTGCTCATCAGCACCGTCTGCGGGTTGTACTGGTGGTTGGTGAGGGCCATGTACTTCTGGACTTCCCAGAACTTGTTGGCGGCGATCACGCCGATCGGGTTCTCCTGGCCGTCGATGGCCTTTTGCTCAAGGCCGCCATAGACCTCGGGGAATGGCATCGGCGTCGGGTTGGCGCCCAGCGCCTTGACCCAGGCGACGTTGATCGGGTTCGGGATCACGCGCAGCTTCAGGCCTTCGATGTCCTCGACCTTGTTGAGCGGGCGCTTGCTGTTGGTCATCTGGCGGTAGCCCAGTTCCCAGTACGACAGGCCGACGATGCCTTTTTCTTCGAGCTTGGCGTGCAGCTTCTTGCCGACCGGGCCGTCGACCAGCGCGTCCGATTCCTTCTCGTTCGCGAACAGGAACGGGAAGTCGAAGATCGCCAGTTCCTTGGCCACGCTGGCCAGGATGCCGGTGTTCATCACCGCCATCTCCAGCGTGCCGCCCTGCACCGCCGAGACGTTGGCCTGGTCGCTGCCCAGCACACCGGCGAGGAACAGGTTGACCTTGATCTTGCCGCCCGATTTGGCGGCCACGAGTTCCGCGAACTTCTTCATGCCGACCACCGCCGGGTGGCCTTCGGGCGCATTCGCCGCGAACTTGATGGTGTGCTCCTTGATGTCCTGCGCGGACGCGACGCCGAAGGCGGCCAGGGCCACGGTGGCCAGCACGGTCTTGATGAACAAACGCTTCATGGATATCTCCTGGAAAAACGGGGAAGGAACTCGGGACGCAACAACCTTGCGACGGCGGCGCGGCGCACCCGGTCACGCCGCCATCCTGGAAATCAACCGCCCAGCCAGCGGGCCGGGACGGTGACGATCGAGGGGAAGAACACCATCAGGAACATGACGATGAATTCGGCGCACATGAACGGGATCACCCCCTTGGTGACGTCGTCCATCTTCATCTTGCCGATCCCCGCCACCACGTTGAGCACCGTGCCCACCGGCGGCGTGACCAGGCCGATGGCGCAGTTCATGATGAACAGCACGCCAAAGTAGATCGGGTCGATGCCGGCGGCCTTGATCACCGGCATCAGCACCGGGGTCATGATCAGGATCGTCGGCGTCATGTCCATCGCGGTGCCGACGGCCATCACCAGCAGCATGATGATGACCAGCAGCAAGGTCGGGTTGTCGATGAAGGGCTGGAGCAGCGCCACCATCTGGTCGGGGATCTGGGCGACGGTGATAAGCCAGGAGCTGACCATCGCCGCGGCCACCAGGAACATCACCACCGACGTCGTCTTGGCCGCCGAGACGAACACCTCATAGAGCTGCTTGAACGTCAGTTCGCGGTAGACGACCATCGCCACGAAGAGCGCATAGACGGCCGCGACGACGGCCGCCTCGGTGGGCGTGAACCAGCCGAACTTCAGGCCGAACAGCACGATCAATGGCAGCACCAGGGCCCACGTGGATTCGCGCAAGGCTTTCAGCCGCATCGGCGCCGTGGCCCTGGGCGGGGGCGTGTGGCCCTCATTGCGCGCCACCAGCCACCAGGTGATCGCAATCGACACACCCATCAGCAGACCCGGCACGATGCCGGCGAGGAACAGCTTGCGCACCGACAGGTTGGCGGCGACCCCGAAGATCACAAAGGCGATCGACGGCGGGATGATGGGCGCGATGATGCCGGCCGAGGCGATGAGGCCGCCCGAGCGCGCCGGGCTGTGGCCGGCGGCCACCATCATCGGCAGCAGCAGCGCCGCCAGCGCGGCGGTGTCGGCCACCGCCGAGCCCGACAACGCGGCCATCAGGCACGCGGCGATGATCGCCACATAGCCCAGCCCGCCGCGCACATGGCCGACCATCGTGATGGCCAGGTTGACGATGCGCCTGGACAGGCCGCCGACATTCATGATCTCGCCGGCCAGCATGAAGAAGGGCACGGCCAGCAGCGGGAAGCTGT
>JAYSVE010000931.1:0-6330 GCA_043718725.1 Methylibium sp. | reverse complement strand
TCGCTGCTGGGAATCAGCGCGGGCATGCTGAGCCAGGAGGCTGGGCACGCATGAGTCCCGGCCGCGTGGGCGTCGCCTCTGCGCAGTTGTTTCTGGCTTTTGACTTCGGCACCCGGCGCGTCGGCGTGGCCACCGGCAATTCGTTGACCCGCAGTGCCCAGCCCCTGGCAACGCTGGCGGCCCACGCCAGCGAGCGTTTTGCGGCGATCGGCAGGCTCATCCGGGAATGGCAGCCGAGTGCGCTGGTCGTCGGCGTGCCGTTTCATCCGGACGGCGCGGAGCACGACAATACGCGCCGCGCCCGGCGTTTTGCGCGCCAACTGCAAGGGCGTTTTGGCATCACGGTGCATCAGGTCGACGAGCGCTACAGCACCACCGAGGCGCGCGCCCTCGGCGCCGCCGACGTCGATGCCATGTCGGCGGCCATCATCCTTGAACAGTTTCTGAGGAGCCTCGAATGAGCAGCCTGGAGTTGGATGCCGAAGCGCTCTACGCCGACCTGTTGGGCGGCGTGCGGGCCTTGCTGCAACCGTCTTCCGCGCTGGTGGGCATCTGGTCCGGTGGCGCGTGGCTGGCCGAGCGGCTGCAGCGCGACCTGACGCTCACCGGTGAACCCGGCGTGATCTCGAGCGCGTTGCACCGCGACGACTTCGGCTCGCGCGGCTTGACCGCCGGGGCCGACCCCACCCGGCTGCCGTTCGATGTGAATGGGCGGGCCATCCTGCTGATCGACGACGTGCTGTTCACCGGCCGCACGATTCGCGCCGTGGTCAACGAGCTGTTCGATTTTGGCCGTCCCGCCAGCGTCACACTGGCGGTGCTGGTGGACCGCGGTGGGCGTGAATTGCCGATGTCGGCCGCGTTTTCAGCCGCGCGCGTCACCCTGCCGCGCGAGCAGCGGCTGCGCCTGGCGCGTGGCGACGACGGCCGCTTCAGCTTCGATATTCATCCCGGGACCTGACGATGCCGCAGCGACCCAACCCCCAGCTCAACCGCCACGGCGAGCTGATCCACCTGCTGTCGATCGAAGGCCTGCCACGCGCCGTGCTGCAGCACATTCTCGACACCGCGGGCAGCTTTTTGTCGGTCAACGACCGCGAGGTCAAGAAGGTGCCGTTGCTGCGCGGCAAGAGCGTGTTCAACCTGTTCTTCGAAAACAGCACGCGCACCCGGACCACGTTCGAGATTGCCGCCAAGCGCCTCAGCGCCGACGTCATCAACCTCGACATTGCGCGCTCCAGCACCGCCAAGGGCGAGAGCCTGCTCGACACCATCGCTAACCTGTCGGCCATGCACGCCGACATGTTTGTGGTGCGCCATGGCGAAAGCGGCGCGCCCTACCTGATCGCCCAGCACTGCGCGCCGCATGTTCACGTGGTCAACGCCGGCGACGGCCGCCATGCACACCCGACCCAGGGGCTGCTGGACATGTACACGATCCGCCACTTCAAGAAGGACTTCAGCCAGCTCACCGTGGCCATCGTCGGCGACATCGTGCATTCGCGCGTGGCGCGCTCCGACATCCATGCGCTGACCACCCTGGGCGTGCCCGAAATCCGCGCCGTCGGCCCCAAGACGCTGGTGCCGGGCGACCTGCGCGAGATGGGCGTGCGGGTCTGCCACGACATGACCGAGGGCATTCGTGGCGCCGACGTGATCATCATGCTGCGCCTGCAGAACGAACGCATGAGCGGGGCGATGCTGCCCAGCGCCGGCGAGTTCTCCAAGACCTACGGCCTGACCCCCGAGAAGCTGGCGCAGGCCAGGCCCGACGCGATCGTGATGCACCCGGGACCGATCAACCGCGGCGTGGAAATCCACTCCACGGTGGCCGATGGCGTGCAAAGCGTGATCCTGCCGCAGGTGACCTTCGGCATCGCGGTGCGCATGGCCGTGATGTCCATCATTGCCGGCAACAACGCATGACAGAGGGCTGGGGCGCATGAAGATTCTCATCAAGAACGGCCGCCTGGTCGACCCCGCCTCGGGCCGCGATGAGACCGGCGACGTCGCGATCGCGGCGGGTCGCATCGTCGGCCTCGGCCAGGTCAGCGCCGACTTCACGCCAAACCGGACGCTGGACGCGCAGGGCTTGATCGTGGCCCCCGGGCTGGTCGACCTGGCCGCGCGGCTGCGCGAGCCCAGCCATGAACACGAAGGCATGCTCGAGTCGGAAATGGCGGCCGCGGTGGCCGGTGGCGTGACGACGCTGGTGTGCCTGCCCGACACCGACCCGGTGCTCGACGAGCCCGGCCTGGTCGAGATGCTGAAGTTCCGCGCCCGCAGCCTGAACCTGGCCCACCTCTACCCGCTCGGCGCGTTGACCAAGGGCTTGCAAGGCGAGGCCCTGACCGAGATGGCCGAGCTGACGGAGGCCGGCTGCGTCGGGTTTTCGCAGGCCGACGTGGCGGTGCGTGACACCCTGGTGCTGCACCGCGCGCTGCAATATGCCGCCACCTTCGGCTACACGGTCTGGCTGCGTGCCAACGATTCCTTCTTGGGCAATGGCGTCGCGGCCAAGGGCGCGCTGGCCACGCGCATGGGCTTGTCGGGCGTGCCGGTGATCGCCGAGACGATTGCGCTGAACACGATTTTCGAACTGGTCCGCGACACCGGTGCGCGTGTCCACCTGTGCCGCTTGAGCAGTGCCGCGGGCATTGAACTGGTGCGCCGCGCCAGGCTCGAGGGCCTGCCCGTCACCTGCGATGTCAGCGTCAACCAGTTGCACCTCACCGACCTGGACATCGGCTACTTCAATGCCGCCATGCGCCTGACGCCGCCGCTGCGCCAGCAGCGCGACCGCGATGCGATCCGGGCCGCCCTGGCCGATGGCGTGGTCGATGCGCTGGTCAGCGACCACACACCGGTGGATGCCGATGCGAAGAACCTCCCGTTTGCCGAAAGCGAACCCGGCGCGACGGGCCTGGAGCTGCTGCTGTCGCTGGCTTTGAAGTGGGGCGTTGATTCCGGGCTTTCCCTGGCCACGGCGCTGGCCACCATCACGGTGCGGCCGGTGCAGGTGCTCGGCAATGTTCTGGGTACGTTGGGCGCCAGCGCCGGCCGGCTGGCCCAGGGCGGCGTGGCCGACCTCTGCCTGTTCGACGCCGGCGCGCATTGGACGGTGGCACCCGGCGCGCTGCGCAGCCAGGGCAAGCACACGCCCTTCACCGGCTGCGAATTGCCGGGCCGGGTGCGGGCCACGCTGGTGGCCGGCAACCTGGTCTACGAGTCGGCGCGCACTTGAGCGCCCTGCGCGCGACATGGCGCCTGACGCGCGGCGTCGCGCACGGTTTGCAGGGCCTGTGGATCTGTGCGGTGGTGTTCCCATTTCTCGCGGACGACAAGCGCATGCAAACGGTCGGCCGCTGGTCGGCCCGGATGCTGAGCTTGCTGGGCATCACCTTGCAGTCCAGTGGCATGCCGCGCCAAGGTGCGGTTCTGTTCGTCGCGAACCATGTCTCGTGGCTGGACATTCTGGCCATCAATGCCGTGCGGCCGGCCCGGTTTGTGTCAAAGGCCGATGTGCGCCACTGGCCGGTGATGGGTTGGATGGTGGCCTGCGGCGGCACGCTGTTCATCGAGCGCGAACGCAAGCGCGATGCGCTGCGCGTCGTCCACCAGGTGGCCGAGGCGCTCAAGGCCGGTGCGACCATCGCGGTGTTTCCCGAAGGCACCACGAGCGATGGCCACGCCATGCTGCCATTTCACGCCAACTTGCTGCAGGCGGCCATTGCCACCGAGGTGGCTGTGCAGCCGATCGCGCTGCGCTACAGCGACACGCTGCACGCGGTCAGCGGCGCGGCCGCCTACATCGGCGACACGACGCTGGCGCAGTCGCTCTGGTGGGTGGTTTGCGCCGACGGCCTGAAGGTCACTGTGCAGATGTTGCCGCCCGAGGGCACGCGCCACCTCGAACGGCGTGCCTTGGCCGCGCGGCTGCATGAGCAGATCGGCTCTGCGCTGGATCAGCCCTTGCCCTGATTGGCCACCGCCGCTGCCGCCTTGGCGGCCGCTTCGGCGTTACCCAGGTAGTGGCTTCGGATCGGCTTGAGATCGCTGCCCAACTCGTAGACCAGCGGAATGCCGTTCGGGATGTTCAGCCCGACGATGGCCTCGTCGGAGACGCCGTCCAGGTACTTCACGATCGCACGGATGCTGTTGCCGTGGGCGGCGATCACCAGCCGTTTGCCGGAGGCGACGGCCGGTGCCACGGTCTCGTTCCAGAACGGCATGACGCGGGCCACCGTGTCCTTCAGGCATTCGGTCAGCGGAATGTCGGCGGCGGTCAATGCCGCATAGCGCAGGTCGGCCCGTTCGCTGCGGGGGTCGTTGGGCGCCAGCGCCGGCGGCGGCGTGTCGTAGCTGCGGCGCCAGACAAGCACCTGTTCGTCGCCATACCGCTTGGCTGTTTCGGCCTTGTTCAAGCCTTGCAAGGCGCCGTAGTGGCGCTCGTTCAGACGCCAGGAATTGAGCACCGGCACCCAGGTGCGGTCCATCTGGTCCAGCGTGTGCCACAGCGTCCAGATCGCTCGCTTCAGCACCGAGGTGCAGGCGAGGTCGAACTCGAAGCCCTCTGCCTTGAGCAAGCGACCGGCTTGCTGTGCCTGGGCCACGCCGGTCGGCGTGAGGTCCACGTCGGTCCAGCCGGTGAAACGGTTTTTGAGGTTCCAGGTCGATTCGCCATGGCGAATGAGAACGAGTTTGTGCATGGGCCGGTTCGCTGGGCGAGATGAATCATGGGGGGATGTCGAGCTGCGCCGGCGTCGCCGTGCCGTCGAATTCTATAATTCCGTTTCTCAAATTCCTGGTCTGGCCTCTCCGTGAAATTCTTTGTCGACAACTGGGTGCTTTTTCTTGCCGCCATCACGTCGGGCGGCCTGCTGCTCTGGCCGCTGCTCAACAAGGGCGCCGGGGGCGCCAGCAAAGTCAGCGCCGCCGAGGCCGTGCGACTCATCAACCGCGAGAAGGCGGTGTTGATCGACGTGAGCGAGGTTGCCGAGTTCGCCAGGTCGCACGCAGCCGGCGCCAGGAGCATTCCGCTGGCCAACCTGGAGGCCACGACCGAGTTGCCCAAGAACAAGGCCTTGCCGCTGGTGGTGCTGTGCGCCACCGGCACACGCTCGGCGCGCGCCGTGGCCATCCTGAAGAAGCAGGGTTTCGAGAATTCACGCGCCTTGGCCGGTGGCCTGAGCGCCTGGCGCGAAGCCAACCTGCCGCTTGAGAAGGCAGCATGAGCAAAAGCATGAGCACGCCACGCCGCCCGCGGCCGCAGGCCTTGTTCCTTCGACAGGCGCGAAACCGTCCTCAGGACGGCTCCACGTCCAGTCCCAGTCCCAAGGCGAACACCGCAGTGCAAAGCACCGAGGCGGCCGGATGAGCACGTTCATGCAAGCGGTGAAGATGTACACCACCCAAACCTGCCCTTTTTGCCTGCGTGCCAAGGCGCTGCTCAAGCAGCGTGGCGTCGCGCACATCGAAGAGGTGCGCATTGATCTGGACCCGGTGGCGCGCCATGCCATGGTCGAGTCGACCGGCCGCCGCACGGTGCCGCAGATCTTCATCGGCGCCACCCACGTGGGCGGTTGCGACGATCTCGTCGCGCTCGACCAGCGCGGCGGCTTGTTGCCCTTGCTGGGTGCCGCCGGCTGAGACCCTCGGCGATAATCTTTTCCCCCGGCCCGCGCTGGCGCAGCGCGCGGGCTCACATCAAACCCCGAGAGTCCCATGGCCGACGACAACCAGAATCCCGTGTTTCAGATCCAGCGTCTCTATCTCAAGGACCTGTCGCTGGAGCAACCCAATTCGCCGCAGATCCTGCTTGAGCAGGCACAGCCGCAGGTGGACATCAACCTCGGCCTGGGCGCCGCGCCCATCGCGGACGGCATCTACGAAGTGACGGTCACCGCCACGGTCACCACCAAGGTCGGAGACAAAACACTCTTCCTGGTGGAGGCCAAACAGGCCGGCATCTTCGAGATTCGCAACATCCCCGAAGACCAGCTCCAGCCCATCATCGGGATTGCCTGCCCGGGCATCATCTACCCCTACCTGCGCGCCGTTGTCTCCGACGTTTGCACCCGCGCCGGCTTCCCGCCGGTGCTGCTGTCCGAGGTCAATTTCCAGGCCATGTTCGAGGCCCAGCAGGCGCAGGCGGCCCAGGCCAACGGGCCGGCCATCATCACCAAGACCCACTGAGGCGGCGGGCTCGCGACGTGGCCGCGACGTGAACCTCACGGTTCTGGGCGGCGGAGCCTGGGGCACCGCGCTGGCGGTCAGTGCCGCGGCGCGCCAGCCCACCTGGTTGTGGGCCCGCGACGCGCAACAGGTGGC
>JAYSVE010000094.1:0-5365 GCA_043718725.1 Methylibium sp. | reverse complement strand
CAGCGCCGCCGTCAAGGTGGTCTTGCCGTGGTCGACGTGACCGATGGTGCCGACGTTGACGTGCGGCTTCTTGCGTTCGAATTTGCTTTTTGCCATTTCAGTTTCTCCGTATCAAAGAGCGTTTCCAGTGAGGTGTTTAAGGTTTCCGGCGTTCGCTGGGTTCACAGGCCACTGGCAACCGGTGAGGCGACGCCGAAGACCGGCTTGAATTTACTTCCCGCGCGCGGTGATGATCGCGTCGGCCACGTTCTTCGGAGCCTCGCTGTAATGCTTGAACTCCATGGTGTAGGTGGCGCGGCCCTGCGACATCGAACGCAGCGTGGTCGAATAGCCGAACATCTCGGAAAGCGGAACTTCTGCCTTGATCACCTTGCCACCACCGGCCATGTCGTCCATGCCCTGCACCATTCCGCGGCGTGAAGACAGATCGCCCATCACGTTGCCGGCGTAGTCTTCGGGAGTCTCGACCTCGACCGCCATCATCGGCTCCAGAATCACCGGGCTGGCCTTGCGGCAACCGTCCTTGAAACCGAACGACGCCGCCATTTTGAAGGCGTTTTCGTTTGAGTCGACCTCGTGGTACGAACCGAACGTCAAGGTGACCTTCACGTCCACCACCGGATAGCCGGCGAGCACGCCGTTGGGCAGCGAATCCTCGACGCCCTTGCGAACGGCGGGGATGAATTCGCGCGGCACCACACCGCCCTTGATGGCATCGACGAACTCGAAACCCTTGCCAGGCTCCTGCGGCTCGAGTTTCAACACCACGTGACCGTACTGGCCCTTGCCGCCGGACTGGCGGACGAACTTGCCTTCGATGTCGGACACCAGTTTGCGAATCGTTTCGCGGTAGGCGACCTGTGGCTTGCCGACGTTGGCCTCGACGCCGAATTCGCGCTTCATGCGGTCGACGATGATCTCCAGGTGCAACTCGCCCATGCCGGAAATGATGGTCTGGCCCGACTCTTCGTCGGTCTTGACGCGGAACGACGGATCTTCCTGGGCCAGACGGCCCAGCGCGATGCCCATCTTCTCTTGGTCGGCCTTGGTCTTGGGTTCGACGGCCTGTGAGATCACCGGCTCCGGGAAGACCATCTTTTCCAGCGTGATGATGGACGACGGGTCGCACAGCGTTTCGCCGGTGGTCACATCTTTCAGCCCAACGCAGGCAGCAATGTCGCCAGCCAGAATTTCCTTGATCTCTTCGCGCTGGTTGGCGTGCATTTGCAAAATGCGGCCGATACGTTCCTTCTTGCCGCGAATCGGGTTGTAGACGGAGTCGCCGGACTTGAGCACGCCCGAGTAGACGCGCACGAACGTCAGCTGGCCGACATAGGGGTCGGTCATCAGCTTGAAGGCCAGCGCGGCGAACTTTTCGCTGTCATCGGCCCGGCGCACGACCTGTTTGTCGTCGTCATCGGTACCGGGGACGGGCGGAATGTCGACCGGCGAAGGCATGAATTCGATCACGCCGTCGAGCATGCGCTGAACGCCCTTGTTCTTGAACGCGGTGCCGCAGAACATCGGTTGAATTTCGGCCGCAATCGTGCGCGTGCGAATGCCCAGGGTGATCTCGGCTTCGCTCAGTTCACCCGACTCGAGGTATTTGTTCATCATCTCTTCACTGGATTCGGCTGCCGCCTCGACCAGGTTTTCGCGCCACTTTTGCGCTTCAGGCAGCAGCTCGGCCGGGATCTCGCGGTACTCGAACTTCATGCCCTGTGACGCTTCGTCCCAGATGATGGCTTTCATCTTGATCAGGTCGATCACGCCGGTGAAGTTTTCTTCGGCGCCGATCGGGATCACGACGGGCACCGGGTTGGCCTTCAGGCGCGACTTCATCTGCTCATAGACTTTGTAATAGTTCGCGCCGGTGCGGTCCATCTTGTTGACGAACGCCAGGCGCGGCACCTTGTATTTGTTGGCCTGGCGCCAGACGGTTTCCGACTGCGGCTGCACGCCACCCACGGCGCAATACACCATGCACGCACCGTCGAGCACCCGCATCGAGCGCTCGACCTCGATCGTGAAGTCGACGTGCCCGGGCGTGTCGATGATGTTGATGCGGTGCTCGGGGTAGCCCACCTCCATGCCCTTCCAGAAGCAGGTGGTTGCCGCCGAGGTGATCGTGATGCCGCGTTCCTGCTCCTGCTCCATCCAGTCCATGGTGGCCGCGCCGTCGTGCACTTCACCGATCTTGTGGTTCACACCGGTGTAGAACAGGATGCGCTCGGTCGTCGTGGTCTTGCCGGCGTCGATGTGAGCCGAGATGCCGATGTTGCGATAGCGCTCGATGGGGGTCTTGCGGGCCATGATGGTGTCACTCCAATGTGCAGAGCAAAAACGCGGGCCGCTCGTGGGTTCGTACAAACCCGAAGAGCGGCCGGGGGGAACGGCAGGCTTGTGGCCTGGGCTTGACGCCTGGGAGTTAGAAGCGGAAGTGCGAGAACGCTTTGTTGGCCTCGGCCATCCGGTGCACTTCGTCGCGCTTTTTCATCGCGCCGCCGCGGCCTTCGACGGCCTCAAGCAACTCGTTGGCCAAGCGCTGAGCCATGGACTTTTCACCTCGCTTGCGGGCCGATTCCTTCAGCCAGCGCATGGCCAGCGCGACGCGCCGGACGGGCCGGACTTCGACCGGAACCTGGTAGTTCGCGCCACCGACGCGACGCGACTTCACTTCGACCATCGGCTTGATGTTGTTCAGCGCGAGCACAAAGACCTCGAGCGGGTCCTTGCCCGATTTCTTTTCGACCTGTTCGAGCGCGCCATAAATGATGCGCTCGGCAATGGCTTTCTTGCCCGACTCCATGATGACGTTCATGAACTTGGACAGATCGACCGAATTGAACTTCGGATCGGGGAGGATGTCCCGTTTGGGGACTTCGCGACGACGAGGCATTTCTGTTCCTTTGGCTTCAGTTGGGCAGACTCTCGTCTGCACCTCGGGCGCCACGCATTCGGGTCACCCACTTACTCGGCAAGCCTCAATGTGACTTGCCGATCCTTTTCCGGCCTTCAGGCCGGATTTTCTATTCAGCGCAGCATTGCGCCGGATTTCCTGTAGCGCCCGCGGCGTTCGCGGCGTTCTCGGCGTTACGTTTTCTTCGGGCGCTTGGCGCCGTATTTGGAGCGCGACTGCTTGCGGTCTTTGACGCCCTGAAGGTCAAGCGATCCACGCACGATGTGGTAGCGCACACCCGGCAAGTCCTTGACCCGTCCGCCACGCACCAGCACCACGCTGTGCTCTTGCAGGTTGTGACCCTCGCCACCGATGTAGGAGATGATCTCGAACCCGTTGGTCAGGCGCACCTTGGCCACTTTGCGCAGCGCCGAGTTCGGCTTCTTCGGGGTGGTGGTGTAGACCCGGGTGCAAACGCCACGGCGCTGCGGGCTGCCCTGCATCGCCGGCGACTTGGAGTTGATGGTCTCGGTCTCGCGACCGTGGCGCACGAGCTGGTTGATGGTTGGCATGATTACTGGGTCTCGTTTGAGGTCACACGCTGCTTGTCGGGGTCCGACCCTGCGGTCGAATCCTGCAATCCGACTCGGCTGTCTGATTCGGCTATCTGATTCCAAAAGTAGCTGCGCGTCGCCTGTGGGGTGGGCCAGCCCGAATGCCGCACCTGCCTTCCCAAAGAGAATTTGCAAATGCAAGACACGAAGGCCGCCCGACGTCTGGCGCTGAATAGTCTGCCGCTGCAGAGTCCGCCGAAAAGCCCACGATTATATTCGAGTCAGCGCCCGAGCGGCAAGCGCACCGCTTTGCCGGTCGATTGCGCCCACCGCCACCACCCACTTTGCGAGACGTCGCAGCCGCCGCGCGAGTGTGGTCGATTCGGGCAGGGTGCTGTCAGAACCTGACACAACTGCGGGAGTACCCTGCGCCAATGAGGCGGTCGATGGCGTGGCCGGCCCATGAATACCCTCGATTTTGACGCTTTGAGCGGCCTTCCAGCCACCGGAGATTAGGGTAATTCTCGACAACCGAGGCGGGATCGAATCGTGCGATCCTCAATCCAGCAGTTCGGTCTTTCGACCCCGGCTGGGTGAGCGAATCACCCGGCCAGGTCGTGAAACATGAGTTGCGGCGATGGTTCGGCGCAAACCCCTTCGCGTCGCGCCTGCGTCTCACAGGCATTGCCTTTCGGGTGCCGTTCCAAAACTATCAGATTGAGGAGACAAGTGATGTCGATGCTAATTGCGCTGACTGTGTCCATTGGGCTGCTGGCTGTCGTGGCGACGTGGATCTTCCTGGGCCCGCTGGCCGCGATGAATTTTCAGATCTGGCAAGCCTTCATCGCTTGGGCCTGCTTCTACCACTGTGGGGGCAAGGCAGACGGTTTGAAGAAAACCATCGTCGGCATGGCGCTCGGCGCCGTGGTCGGCATGTTGTCGGTGATGCTTATCGGGCAACTGGGCATGCTCGGTTCGTTGGCAGCCCCTGTGGCGGTCGGCATCGGCGCCGCTGTCCTCGTCTCTGCGGCGCACCTGCCGATCTTTGCCACCATTCCGGCCAGCGTCTACGGTTTCGCTGCTGTCGCCGGCTTGATTCTGCTGGGCAAGGACATGACGCCGATGGCTGCGATCGTCCCGACCATCGGCTCCATCGTCCTGGGCGCGGCGTTCGGCTGGCTGTCTGAAATGATCGGCGGCAAGCTCGCCAAGAGCTGACGCCAGGGCCCCGCGTCCGTGGCTTGGACGCGGGGGCCTTCGACGCGGTTTTGCTGACCGCGTTGCGCGGCGCTGGGGGCCTGCGCGCGGCCCGGCCAAGCTATCCACCCACCAGCCCGCGGCCATCGTGCAAGGCCGCCTCGAGGTGGCGTGTCGAGTTCAGCAGCGTGACCGCATGGGGCGGCTGCGCGTCGAGAATGCTGACCGCGGTATTGCCGATGTTCAGGTCGTCGTCCCGACGGCCGGCGAGATCGGCCCAATCCGTCAGGATCTGGCGCAGAACCAGGCCGTGGGTCACCACCACCAGCGGCCCTGCCAGCCTGGCGCGCCGCGTCAACGCCCATGCAAAGGCACGCCCGACGCGCTGCGCGAAAGCCGCAGCCGATTCGCCACCTGGCGGTGCGTGTGCGGCCGTCAGCGGATCAAACCCGAGCGTGTCGTACGCTTTGCCGCGCAAGTCGCCAAAGTTGCGCTCCTGCAGCAAATCGCTGGTCTCGACGCGCAGACCCGTCGCCCGCCCGATCGACTCGGCCGTCTGAAGCGCCCGGGGCAGGTCGCTGCTGATCACCCCGGCGGGCCGCAAAGGCAGCAAAAACAGTGCCACCGCCTCGGCTTGCGCCAGGCCCAGATCGCTGAGCGCGGTGTCGGCCGGCTGCAGGACGCGGGCCCGATTCAGCGCCGTCTCGCCGTGTCG